>JAPXNX010000123.1:0-4079 GCA_033811795.1 Methanolinea sp.
GTGCGGGCGCTTGCGGCGTCCTGCAGGCATGCCCCCGTTGCGGCGAGCCCTGCGGGGCAACGTGCAGGAGCTGCGAGATACTCTCCGAGGTGCTCGATGGCCGGTGACAGGAGGGTGAGGGCGAGGAGGGCCTTCTTCGGCTTCAGGTGGATGAAGACCACGGCGTATTTCGTCCTCTTCGCAGTCCAGATAGCCTTCTACACCGTTGTCTTCCACCATTTCTATCCCATCCTCGAGGGAAAGCCCGTCACCTGGCCGGCCTCGCTCCTCTTCGTCCTCGAGACGGTGACAACGGTTGGCTACGGCGACCTCCTGCCCTTCACGAACCAGTACACGATCGGGCTCGCGATCCTGGTAATGATCACGGGCATCGTCCAACTCTTCATGGTTATCCCTCTCCTCATCGTTCCCTACATCGGGTCCCACCTCCAGCCGGTCCCTCCCCGCCAGGTGCCAGACGAGCTTGCAGGGCACATCGTCATCATCGGGCACGGTCCTATCACCCGTGCTCTCGTCGAGAGCCTGCTCATCTCCAATCTCCCTATCGTGCTGGTGGTTGATAAGCCGGAAACGGCATTTTCCCTGTCAGACACCTTTGGCAAGCGCGTGTACGTCATCTGCGGCGATTACAACAACAGCACGACGTGGACGGGTGCGCGGGTGAAGGACGCGCGGGACGTTGTTGTCTGCGAGGAGGAGGAGGAGACGACCGCGAGCATCATCCTTGGTTTGAGGCAGATGACAGGGGCCCGGGTCCTTGCGGTGGTGGACAAGCTCTCGTATGAACGGTACCTCAGGTATGCCGGGGCAGACATCGTCCTCTCCCCCAAGCATGTCACGGGCCAGATACTCGCAAGACACGTGACCCTCACCTCTCATGTCGATACCCTGGTCGAGGAGACTGTCCTCGACATAAACGGAGTCCAGGCATCCCCCGCTACGGAAGACTCGCTCCGCATCATAAACATCCCGGTCCTCCCAGGCGCCCCTGCAGTGGGAAAGGGACTGGGGGAGCTTGCCCTGTCCAGCCGCTTCGGGGCTGAGTGCCTGCTCATCTCGAAGAGGGGACATTTCACGCTGTTCCCTGGGTCACAGGAGACCCTGGACACATCGACCATGCTCTTTTTGCTCACGCGGATGAGCAGTATCGAGCAGATGGTGTCCGAGCTCTTCATCCCAGTGGGAAAAACGGGTGCACTCGGGGTGATCTCCGGTTTTGGCGACGTCGGTAAGTCGGCATACAGGGAACTCTCGGCACTCGGGATAGAATGCGTGGTCATCGACAGGAAGGCCTATCCCGTCAATATCGTTGTCGGCAGCGCAGAGGACGAAGAGACACTCCGGGAGGCACGCATCGGCGAGGCTGATTTCTGTATCGTTGCCCTCAATGACGACTCGCGGAACATTCTTTCCACACTGATGGCACGGAACCAAAACCCCAACATCCGTATTCTTGCCCGGGCAAACGAGGCCTCGTCCGCAGAGAAGCTCTCGCGTGCCGGCGCGGACTACGTCGCGCTTCTTCCAAGCATTGGCGGGCAGATCATCGCCGGAGTGATCCTTGCCAGCACCGTGTATATCATCCTGGCCATGCCAGACGGGCAGCTCGTGGTGCGGGGACTGTATTCACGAAAGGAGCCTGTAACAGTCGCCGGGCTCGAGCGCAGGTGCGGCGCAAAGGTCCTGGGAATGCAGAGGCTGGAAGCGTCTACCGTGCACCCGGATAAAGAGGCCAACATCACACGCGGTGACGTACTCATCGTGATGGGATATCCAGAACAACTCAGAAAATTCATCAGGTTCACGTCCGAGGGGAGTGCGATGATACAATGAGAGAGGCGGCGGGGTGTGCACTGGGGATGATCGAGCAGCTCCTCCGGTACGTTTACTGGAAAAGCGGGGGGAGGGGTTTTGTCGTCGGCGTCTCGGGCGGGATAGACTCTGCTGTTGCAGCAACGATGTGCTGCAGGGCTGTGGGGCCCGAACGGGTCCTCGGCCTTACCCTGCCGACCAGGGTGACAGACCCCTCTGATATCGCTGATGCAGAGGAGGTCTGCCGGCGGCTCTCCATGGAGTGCCGGACGATATGCATCGAACCGGTCCTTTCTGCTTACCGGGCGATGCCAGGCTTTCAGGACGACCGGGTGCTCGTTGGGAACCTGGTCGCCCGGTCCCGGATGGCCGTCCTGTACTACCATGCCAACCGGGAGGGGAGGCTCGTCTGCGGGACCTCCAACAGGACCGAGTACATGATTGGGTATTGCACCAAGTGGGGTGACAGTGCCGCGGACGTCCAGCCCATCCTCCACTTGTACAAGACCGAGGTCTACGAACTGGCAGAGACGATGGATAATATTCCTGACGGCGTTTTACGCAAGGCGCCGACTGCAGGGCTGTGGAAGGGGCAGAGCGACGAAAACGAGTTAGGGCTCTCTTACGCCAAGATAGATTCCGCCTTGAAGTCACTCGAGAAAAACGGATGGACCAGCCAAAACCCACTGGAAGAGCGGGTCCTCGCGATGGTGCGGGCGAGCGAGCACAAGCGCTTCCCTGCCCCGAGTCTCCTATAGGCGAGTGAAGACAGAAGGGTACCTCTCGGGGTGCACAAGCGCACGAAGCGCCTCGTCTCTCCTTTCCACTCGTCTATACAAGGGGCCTGCAGGCCAGGACTGGGGGTTGATCCCTGGCGGTCTCCGGATCTCAACGGGAGGGACAGGGGGATACCTGGGATTTTTCTCGATATCTCCCGATACGAGCTCGTAGTACGCGGCACCGCGGTGCTCCTCGTAGAACCCGTAATCGCTCTCGAAACAGGTCGCGACGATATTTGCCATCACGAGCTCGCCCGTTCCCGGGTTGATAGTGACATGCCCGAACCCCGGCGGGACAACAATGGTCTCGCCTTTTTCCGCAGGGACGAGATAGATCTTCCGGAGATCGCGGCTCTGCAGGAGGAGATGGGCGGTCCCGGAAAGGACCTCGTACACCTCAGGATACTCCGTGCCCGACGGGTTCTCCGGGTGGTAATGCCCCTTTGTCTTGACGAACTCACCGCAGAGGTCACCCGGCGGGACGCATGTCACGTCGAAACGGAGCTCCCGTTCCGAGAGCCACGCCCTGTCTCCAGGTGACCGTGCGAGGTCACGGAACATCAGGTATGCAGGGCTGGTCCGGTCACAGCCAGGGTCGCGGAGGACAGGGGCTAGGTCTCTGACGCTCCGGACATCCGGATCCCCTGCATATTTCCTCCAGTCTTCCATCACCCATTCTTTCGGTTTTTATGGATATAATATGCCGCGCCGACCGCGATGATAACGAGCGCGACGATCCCGGCAATTACAAGGGACGACAGGCCTGGAGAGACAACCTTGACGCGGACCTTCATCGTGTCGGAGATTACGCTGTTGTCGAGGGCGTCCCGGTACCTGATCTCCGAATCGAGCCCGTACTCCTTGAGCAGGGCTTCAGAGTCCACCTTGAGCTCGTACCGGGCCACTGCCCTCTCCCCGGGTGCGAGATCGCCAAGGTAGGCTGAGTCATCGTTGCTCGAGAAGGGGTCCACTGCACTGATCCTGGCCTGGGCGTTCCGTGCCGTCGCCGAGCCGGTGTTCTCGTAAACGACCTCTATCTCGTTCTTTTTACCGGCTACGGCCTCTGAGGGGGGTGAGACAACTGCAAACGATATCTTTCCGCTGACCGGGACACCGACCGTCACCGTGTCCGATGTTACCGTGTCCCCCTCTACATTTGTATACCTGCAAAAGAGGTCGACAGGGAACGTGCCTTCGCTTGCCTGCCGGGAGACAGATACCCGGAACCTGACGTCGCGGGTGTTCCCGGTGGGGAATTCCCCGACGTAGATATTGCTGTCCGTTGGGACAATGGGGCTATTGCCGTTGCGGGAGAGGTAGATGACGGCGTCCCGTGCGTCCTCGTAGCCCCCGTTCCGGACCGAGAGACAGAGGTACCCCTCCGTCCCAGCGTTCAGGTTCTCACTCTTCACCTCGATCACCTCGAGCATCGCCCTCGGTTGCACGCGGACGGTGAGGGGGACCGTCTTCTCCATGTCGCGGTAGGAA
>JAPXNX010000124.1:0-4015 GCA_033811795.1 Methanolinea sp.
CTTTCCGGGACTGCACCACTCGAGATAACCGGTCCTGACGGCTCAACTTTGAGAGTATAGTTGTGAGCAACTGTATCCCGGTTCCAAATCCTCCATCCCGTTCCTTGCGTGCATGCAGGTGTTGGCGTTGGGGTCTGTGTGAGCATTATAGTCGGGGCTGTATGTGTAGGTGTGGGTGTCGGGCCCGCCGTCCCGCCGCCGCGGAGAGTAACCTTCTCCTCGAAGACGGGGAGCCTGGCCCTCTGGTCCACAACCCGAAGCAAGGCTGTTGCATCCGGACTCGGGTCAGCATGGTATTCCGGCACAGTATCACCTGCACGGTATTCCGACGAGGTCTCGTTGTAGTAGAGGTATAAGTTCTGGCCGGGGTTCCATGTGGTCACGTCCTGATCTGGGACGACCCTGAAGGTGCCCCTGTCTGTATCCAGGTATATCTCGAGGACGTAAGGGCCCTCCTGCCCGGGGTCGAGGGCGGCAGGGTCGCCACCCTGCGAATAGAGGCTTATCGCCTGGCTGCCTGCATAGTCCACGACCGCGATCTTTGGGGGAATGTACGCTGACTTGGGCTGGATCACGATGAAACCCATAACTATCCCCCCGACAATGACGGCAAGTGATATGAGGAGGAAGATGATCAGGATTGTGCCAATTACTTCGTTGATGCCGCTCTCCACGTTCTGCCGTGGCATATGGTTATAATCGCCTCCCCCCCACTCATCTATCAATCTTTCGCTGCAGGTACCCGGGGATTCGCTTGCCAGTCAGATGCCTGGCCTCGCTGGTGCAGGAGAGCCCCCCTTTCCTGCAGCGAAGGGGCCGGGAAATATTCCCCGCAATCCCTGGAACTGACCCAACTGTTTATATAGTGCCCGGATTCATTTATAAATATGAAGGTTAAGCCAGAGGACTCTCTCAAGATAGAAAACATCGTCGCCTCTGCGAAAGTGACAGATTACCTGGATCTCCCTGCCCTGGCCTCCCAGATAAAAGATGCCGAATACAATAAGAAGAGGTTCCCGGGCGTTGTCATCAGGATGCAGCAGCCGAAGATTGCCGCCCTCGTTTTTGGTTCAGGCAAGGTAGTCCTGACAGGGGCAAAGAGCATCGAGAGCCTCTCGCAGGGTCTCGAAATCCTCGGGAACCTCCTTCGGGGCTTGAATATCGATATCCCGAAGAAACTCACCTACAAGATCCAGAACATCGTCACATCGGCAGACCTTGGATCCGGTATCAACCTCAACAAGATAGCCGTGGGTTTCAACCTCGACCGGATCGAGTACGAGCCCGAACAGTTCCCGGGCCTCGTCTACCGGCTGGAGAATCCCAAGGTCGTCGTGCTCCTCTTCGGATCGGGAAAACTGATCATCACTGGCGGAAAAGAGCCCGAGGACGCCCGGAAGGCTGTCCAGAAGATCCTCAATGATCTCAAGAACCTTGGTCTCCTATAATCACTTTTATTTGTTATTTAATATGAGTATATAAATAATAATAATCTTTTTATGTAATCATTGCGTACCAGATAGAAGTAACGGTGCGTCCAATGAAATCGCGAAATGTCATGTATTTCACACCGAGGGAGGGGGAACTGGCCGATCTCCTCGTGCAGATCGGGATCAAGAAGAATGTCGCGAAGGTCCTGATATACCTCGCTCACACGCACGAGGCGACCTCGCGGGACATCGAGCGGGGGACCGATCTCCGCCAGCCCGAGGTCAGCATCGCCATGGCTTCTCTCATCGAGCAAAAATGGGTCGAGAACAGGGAGACGAAAGCAGAGAACAAGGGGAGGCCCGTCAAGATCTACAGGCTCTCGAAACCGATCCACGAGATCATGGACAGCATTGAGCAGGAAAAGATGAAAGAGGCGTCGAACCAGCTCAAGCTCATCCAGCATGTACGCGAATACATCTCGTGAACTCACCTCTTCTCGATAACCCTCGTCCCCTCCGCACTCCCTGCAACCAGGGTCGTCTTCTGCATGTAGCGGCAGAAAAGGCCGCACTCCAGCACCCCGGGAATCAGGGTCAGTTCCTCCTCGAGCCCTGCGGGGTCGTGTATTGCAGGGAACGTGCAGTCGACGATGTAGTTCCCGTTGTCTGTGATGACCGGGCCGTCCTTTGCCTTCCCCTCCCGCACAACGGGTTCTCCGCCAAGCTCCCGCATGGCGAGCATCGCGGGCGCCGCAGCGAATGGAATCACCTCCACGGGGACGGTCCCGGAGAGCCGCTCGACGCACTTCTCCCGGTCGGCGACGATGACAAGGCGGGTCGCTGCCGCTGCGACCACCTTCTCTCGGGTGAGGGCGGCACCCCTCCCCTTGATGAGACACAGGTCCCTGTCTGCCTGGTCGGCCCCGTCGACGGCAAGGTCGAGCCCTGGATGTTCGTCGAGCGTCACGAGGGGGATGGAGAGCTCCCTGGCACGGATGGCCGCCTGGATCGACGTGGGGACTCCGGCAACTGACAGCCCTTCCGCCTCGATCCTCTCTGCGAGCCGGACCATGAAGTGGTACGTCGTCGAGCCTGTACCGAGGCCGAGGACCATTCCGTCCCGGACGAACTCGGCTGCTCTCCTCCCGGCGTTCCTCTTCGCCTTTTCCTTCTCCGCCGCGTTCATCTCCCCTCCTCCGGACGCTTCGCGGAGAAGATCCTGGAGAGCTCTTCCTTTGCGTCCAACGCAGTGCAGTCCAGCGTGATGGGGGTCAGGGAGATATTGCCCTTTCGGATGGCGTGCACGTCCGTCCCCTCCCCTGCATCGGCGATCAAAGGCCCGTTGATCCAGAAGTAGGGCCTCCCCCTGGGGTCAAGCCTCTTCTCGACACCGGTCGCAAAGAGTTTCTCGGCGAGCCTCGTGACCTCGTACCCGCCCTTCACGACCGAGGGGATGTTCACGTTCAGGACGTCGACTCCGCGGGGGAAAGGCCGACCGAGAAACGTCCGGCAGACATCGCTGACCACCAGCTTGGACGGCTCGAAACTCTGCGTATGCCGACGCGGGTCATCGAACTTATCGCCCTGGTCCTCCACCTGGAGGGAGAACGCGACCGCCCGGCTGCCCTGGTTCGCGGCCTCTAGGGCTGCGCCGACGGTCCCCGAGGTCATGATGGACTCGAACGAGAGGTTCTCCCCGATGTTGATCCCGCTCACGACCAGGTCGGGATCGATGGCGAGTGCGTAGAGCCCGATGATCACCGCGTCCGTTGGCTTTCCCCCGACGGCATACGCAGTCACGCCGTTCATCTCCACCTCGTGGGCACGGATGGGCTCGAAAATGGAGATGGACCGCCCCACTGCACTCTGCTGCGTGGCCGGCGCGACGATGGTCACATCCGAGAACGGGGAGAGTGCCTCGTATGCCGCCCAGAGGCCGACGGAATTGATGCCGTCGTCGTTCGTGAGCAGGACCCGGGGTCTCATTGTCACGATCCATTGGGAGGGTGGGGGAGAAATAGTTGATCGATCGTCATGCCTATCTGAAATGATGACTCACCTGTAGGCATGAAGGCGTTCCTCGCCGAGTACGCAACATTCCACGACCCCCGCCTCGCCCCGGAGGGGAGAGCGATGCTCGATGCCCTCGCAGGGAGCTTCGACCGTTGCGGTTACGAAGTCGTCATGCCGGACGGGGGGGACTTCCTCGGTGAGATCCGGCGCATCGCCCCGGGGTGCGACGTGGGCCTTGTGATCGCTCCCGACAATCTCCTCTTCTCTTTTTCGTCAGCCCTCGAGAAGGCAACGCACAACGTCGGATGCGGCAGCATGAACGCGGCCATCTGCGCTGACAAGAGCCAGTGTGGACGCGTCCTCGCGAGGCACGGGATCCCGGTCCCCGGCGACCCGCTCCCAGGCCGGCAGGTCATCAAGCCGGTTGCAGGGTGCGGATCGGTCAATGTCCGGATCTCCGGCGGCAAGCCTGGTCCCGGCGAGATCGCCCAGGAATTCATCGACGGGGAGCACCTGAGCGTGAGCCTGGTAGGGAGCAGGGTCGTCGGAGATGCGTGTTCGTACTATACCGG
>JAPXNX010000125.1:0-4008 GCA_033811795.1 Methanolinea sp.
CGGCAGTCCCCGGTTCCCCGATGTACACCAGCCGGTCGAACCTCCCGGGGCGGAGAAGCGCGGGGTCAACGAGGAGGGGCTGGTTCGTCGCCCCGAGGACGACGACGTCCTTCAACTCCTCGAGGCCATCGATCTCGGTCAGGATCTGGTTGAGGACGCTCTCCATGACATGCGTCCCGACATCGCTCCCGCGGGTGGGGGCGAGGGCATCGAGCTCGTCGAAGAAGACGATGGACGGGGCCACCTGCCGGGCCTTCTTGAATATCTCCCTCACAGCCCGCTCGCTCTCCCCAACCCACTTGGAGAGGAGCTGGGGGCCGCGGATCGCAATGAAATTCGCACCGCTCTCGTTCGCGACGGCCTTGGCGATCAGGGTCTTTCCGGTCCCAGGCGGACCGTAGAGGAGGACCCCCCGCGGCGGCCGGATCCCGAGCTCGTCGTAGCGCTCCCTCATGGTGAGCGGGTACTCGACTGCCTCCCGGACCTCCTGCTTCGCTTCCTCGAGGCCGCCGACGTCCTGCCATGTGACATGCGAGACCTCGAGCATCACCTCCCTCATCGCGCTCGGGCTCACGTCCCTCAAGGCATCCCGGAAGTCCGATACGGTCACTATCATGGTCTCGAGGACATTTGCGGGTATCTCTTCCTCGTCGAGATCGATTTCCGGGAGGTATCTCCGGAGGGCACGGATCCCTGCTTCCCTGGCGAGGGCTGCGAGGTCCGCCCCCACGAAACCGTGGGTCTGCTGGCCGAGGTCTTCGAGGTTCACGTCCGGGGCGAGCGGCATCCCCCTGGTGTGGATCTTGAGGATCTCGACCCTGTCCGGTTCGGTAGGCACCCCTATCTCGATCTCCCTGTCGAACCGCCCGGGTCTCCGGAGAGCGGGGTCGATCGCATCGACGCGGTTCGTCGCACCGATCACGACCACCTGCCCCCGTTCCTCGAGGCCGTCCATCATCGTCAGGAGCTGGGCGACGACCCTCCTCTCCACTTCTCCTGTCACCTCCTCGCGCCGGGGTGTGATCGAGTCGAGCTCGTCGATGAAGATGATGGACGGGGCGTTCTGCTCGGCCTCGTCGAAGATCTCGCGGAGCTTCTGCTCGCTCTCCCCGTAGTACTTCGAGATGACCTCGGGGCCTGCGATCGATATGAAATGGGCGCCGCTTTCACTCGCGACTGCCTTTGCGATCAGGGTCTTCCCCGTCCCCGGAGGCCCGAAGAGGAGGACCCCCTTTGGTGGTTCGATGCCCAGCCTCTGGAAGAGCTCCGGGTGTCTCATCGGGAGCTCGATCATCTCCCGCACCCTCTGGAGCTCGTCTTTCAATCCGCCGATGTCCTCGTAGGATATCCTCTTTGCACCCTCGACACCCGGGGCAGGTTTCTCAGAGAACTCGACGCGGGTGTTCTTCGTGATTATGACGGCTCCTTCGGGTTCGATCTCGACGACCTTGAACGGGATGAACTGCGTCTGGAGGAATGGCAGGCCGCTCGGGAGTGGGACGATATCGTTCTTCACCACGGGAAAGTCGATGAGGGAGTTGAGGACGTGGGGGTTGATGCTGATGGAGACGTTCCGGGGGAGGTCCTCGGGGGGTGCGAGCACGACGCGTTTTGCTTCCACCTCGTCCTGGATCCTGGATATCTTGACCGTGTCCCCGATGCTCACCCCGGCGTTCATCCGGGTGAAATTGTCGATCCGCACCTTGTTCTGGTTCCAGTCCTCCACGAGGGACCTCCAGACCTTGGCGACAGTCCGCCTTTTGCCTTCCACTGCAACGATATCCCCGGGTGATATCTTCAGGAAGAGCATTGTCTCGGGATCGAGCCGTGCTTTTCCGCCACCCTGGTCCCCGGGATACGCGCTGTCGACCTTCAGATGGAGTTCAGGCATTAATTTAAAGGTGCTATACGCTGGGATTTATAGGTACGTATGCGAGTCCTGGTCTTCGATCCCGTCCACGGTGCAGCCGGCGACATGGTCTGCGGGGCGCTCCTCGATCTCGGTGCGGATGCCGGGATGGTGACTGCAGCCATGAGGTCTCTCGTCGGGGAGCCATCTATTAGGGTGGTGGAGAGGGGAGGGATCAGGGCCGTCTCGGTCGATACACGGGCGACTCACGCTGCCCGTACCTTTGACGAAGTCATATCCCGCGTCCGGCGTGCCGATGCCCCGGGGAGAGCCATCGATATGGCGTGCCGGGTGTTTTCGCGCATCGCTGCCGCCGAAGAAGAGGTCCACGGCAAGACTGCCCATTTCCACGAAGTAGGTGCAGATGACGCGATCGCCGAGGTCATCGGCGCCTGCACGGCCCTCTGTTCCCTCGGTGTCGATGCGGTCGCAACCGGTCCCGTTCCGCTCGGCGGCGGCACCGTCGAGACGCACCATGGGACATGCCCTGTGCCCGCACCCGCGACCCTCGCCATCCTGGAACGGTCCAGTATACCCGTCGTGTACGGGCCGCCCGGAGAGGGCGAACTCTGCACCCCGACCGGGGCTGCTCTCATTGCGGAGATGGTTACCCTGCCGGGAAAGACCTGCATCAGCGGGCGTGTCGCGGCTGCAGGGTACGGTGCCGGGGACAGGGACGACCCAACAGTGCCAAACGTCCTCCGTGCAGTCATCATCGAGGACCACCCCCGCTCCCGCGATGACTCTGTCGATATTCTCGAGACGAACGTGGACGACGTGACCGCCGAGGTCATGGCAGCCTGCACGGAGGCGCTGATGGACGCGGGAGCACGCGACGTCTGCATCGTCCCCTGCACGATGAAGAAGGGGCGGCCCGGCTGGCTGGTCCGCGTGGTCTGCCTTCCGGGGGACTCGCAGAGGCTCTCGGCCGTGCTCGCACGGGAGACCGGTACGCTCGGAATCCGGTGCATCGAGAGCGTCCACCGTTTCGTGGCAGAGAGGGAGGTGACACGGGTCTCCCTCGACCTCGGCGGGGAGACTTTCGAGATCCCTGTGAAATGCGCCGTCCTCGACGGCTCTGTCTACTCGTGCAAGGCCGAGTTCTCGCGTGCCAGGGAACTGGCGCAGCTCACCTCCATCCCCGCCCGCGATATCGCACGGATGGCAGAGGAGGAGGCCTGGAAACGGGCCGCCCGGAAGGGTGCATGAGCAGGGAATTCCAGGGGACCGGGTCGGAGGCACTCGACGGACTCCTCGGGGGAGGCCTCTCTCCCGGGATACTCACACAGGTTTACGGGGAACCCGCCTCAGGGAAGAGCACGATCTGCGTGATGGCTTCGGTCGCGTGCCTCCGGGCAGGGAAGCGTGTCCTCTTCCTCGACAGCGAGGGGTTTTCTGCGGAACGGTTCCGGCAGGTTGCAGGTCAGGATGCACTGGAACTGGCACGAAACCTCTTTCTCTTCGAGCCGGAGGACTTCTCCCAGCAGGCCGCGATGATCAGGGGCCTGGACACGCTCCTCCGTGAGGGGGCAGGACTGCTCGTTGTCGACTCGCTCACGGGGCTCTACCGGAGCCAGCTCGAGAGGGGCAGGGACGCCATGCAGAGGCTGACGGGGCAGGTCCTCGTGCTGCTCGGGTATGCCCGCAGGTACGGGATCCCTGTCCTCCTCTCGAACCAGGTCTACATGGACCCGGAGAAGGGCACTTTCGTGGGGCTCGGCGGGACGGCGCTCGAGCACCTCTCGAAGGTCATCGTCCGCCTCGAGAGGAGGAACCGCGTCCGGCGAGCGACACTGGTCAAGCACCGGTCGAAGCCACCGGGTGAGTTCTTCGACTTCGAGATAACCATGGAAGGGGTCCACCCCTGCCCCCGGCAGCAGGGGCAGGATAAGGAAACTATTTAGGCCTCATTTTCAAGGTGTACACGTATGAAGGGGCCCGCCTCCTCCACCACGATACGATGGGCGCTCCTCGTCCTGGCTGCATGCAGCATGCTCCTCCTCGCAGGATGCACCGGTACTGCCCGCCCCCCTGCAAATCCAGAACCCGACGATGCATGGCGAAACGCAGCATTGACAGACGTGACGACAGGAGAGACA
>JAPXNX010000126.1:0-4002 GCA_033811795.1 Methanolinea sp.
GACAGCCTCATGCCGGTCCAGCAGATGGCAGTGGATGCCGGGCTGCTCCATGGAAAGCACCTCCTGATAGTCTCCGCGACCGCGAGCGGAAAGACATTCATCGGGGAGATGGCAGGCCTGAAGAACTTCCACGAGGGGCATGGGCACTGCCTCTTCCTCGTCCCGCTCGTTGCCCTCGCCGTCCAGAAGTACCAGCGGTTCGAGGAACGGTACGGAGGGATAGCCGGCGTAGGCCTCCTCGTCGGGCAGTCCCGGATCAACCTCCCGGAGAACCGGCCGACAGGTGACAGGAACATCAGGGCGCCGCTGGTGGTCGGGACGTATGAGGGTGTGGACCACTTCATCCGGACCGGTGGAACCCTTCCGCCTATCGGGACGGTCGTGATCGACGAAGTCCAGATGCTCACCGACCCTGAGCGCGGTCACCGGCTCGACGGGCTCATTGCCCGGCTCAAGTACTTGTACCCCGGCGCCCAGTTTTTATACCTCTCTGCAACGATCGGGGTTCCGAAAGTTCTGGCAGGGAAACTGGGGGCAGCCCTCGTACGGTATGACGACCGTCCCGTCCCGCTCGAGCGCTACCTCCTGTTCGTTGAGCACAAGCAGAAGATCCCGACGATCAAACGCCTCTGCACCCAGGAGTACGCCCGCATCTCCTCGAAGGGTTTCCACGGCAAATCGATCATCTTCACGAATTCCCGTGCGAGGACGCACGTGATCGCCGATGCGCTCGGGCCCGGGTATGCTGCATACCATGCAGGGCTCACCTCGCAGGAGAAGCGGGAGATCGAGGCCCGTTTTCTCTCAGGGAAGATAAAGGCCGTTGTTACGACCGCGGCCCTTGGTGCGGGAGTCGACTTCCCGGCGTCCCAGGTCATCTTCGACTCGCTCGCGATGGGTATCCAGTGGCTCTCCGTCCAGGAGTTCGGCCAGATGTCGGGCAGGGCGGGCAGGCCAGACTTCCACGACCTCGGGAAGGTCGTTGTGCTCGCTGAGCCGGGAGCGTCGTACTCCCGCAGTTCCGGGACCACTGAGGAGGAGGTCGCGATGAAGCTCCTCAAGGGCGAGATGGAGGAGGTCGCACCCGAGCATGACCTGGAGCAGAGTTCCGAGGAGTACATCGCGAACGCCGTAGTCTGCCGGGGCAATCTTGCCGACATCGAGCGGATTACCGGCACGATGGTGGGGACAATGGAGCCGGTCCTGGACCTGCTGGTAGAAAAGAAGCTCGTGAAGAGGGAGGATGGGAGGATTGTCCTCTCCCCGCTTGCACGGGTCATGGCCGAGCATTTCATCGGGGTCGAGCGCCTCTTCGAGATCCGGGACCTGGTGAAGGGGGAGAGTGACCCCCTCGGTATCGTGGCCGAACTCGCGTGTGCCGATACTGAAAAAAGGAAGGAGAGGGAAAAAGAGAAAAAGAGAAGGGGCAGTTAGCGCGGAATCGTACGCCCGCACGCGGCCCTTTTCCCCTCCCCGCGTGATCATCCCTTTTGGCACTCCACGTCGCACACCCACCGATCGTAGATAGGGTCGCGGGTGTTCTCCGATATCCCGGCATGGCACCCTCGCTCCTCTGCCCAGGATTGGACGAGGTGTGCTTCGCGCTCGGTCCCGACGGTGATCAGGCAGGACTCCGTGAGGTCCAGGAGAGCATCGGTAATCGCCTCCCAGGCCCCCTCGTTGTAGGCGTTGATCTCGCCGAACATGAGGCCAAGGCCCGCTCTTGCGCCCATGCAGTAATGTCCTGCGAGGGCCCCGTCGATACACATCGTCCTTTCGGGGAGCAGGCGGCCCCGCGAGATGCCGAGCGAGAGCAGGGACGTGTCGTTGTCGTAAGCGAGGGGAGAGATCCCTCTCCCCATCAGGACGAGGGAGCCGAGGCCGGATCCGCAGCAGCAGTCCAGGCAGGAGGGAAGCCTCATCTCTCCCCAGTACTCGGAGAGGAGGTCGCGGACCTTCTCGACCCTCTCCGGGTTGAGGTCTTCGATGGCAGAGGTGACGTTCCGGGCAAGGTCCAGGCTGTAATACTCCCGGACAGCGTCTTCGAAGATCTCCCGTTCCTCCTGGAATATCTCCCCGGGGATCTCCTCGAAGTGCTCGATGAGGGCAAGTGTCGGCTCTCTCAAATGGAATGAGCCCATCAGCCAGCCCTGTTCCGTGTGGAAGGCAAATGCAAGGGGGTCATCATCCTCGTCTATGAGCATTCTCCCCTCGTCTGCGGGGACCTCCTCGAGCCAGCCGGTGAACAAGTCGTCGATGAGGTCTGCAAAAGAGGGCTCGATGCAGTGAATGCTGGCAACCCCCATGATACCCTCAAGGAGCAGGGCATTCCGTGGAACATCTCCATCCATGGAAAATCAGGCCCCGTACTTCGGCGAATGGTTCACGAGGTCGAGGAGGATGGGCATCAGAGACAACCCGCGTATCCTGTGGAGCCCGCCCTCGGCACAGGAGACCTCGTCGAAGGCAGTCACGCGGTCGATCCGGACTCCCTCGCCGGAGATGACAAGAGGTACAGGGTCGGCACTGTGGTCCTTGACGCTGCATGGCGTGGAGTGATCGGCGCAGACGACGATGAGCGTGCCCGGCAACCCTGCAAGCGGTGCAAGTGCAAGATCGATCTTCTCGATGAACGCCATCTTCGCACGGGCGTCCCCGTCATGGCCGGCTTCGTCTGCACCCTTGATGTTGACGAGGACAAAGTCAGATGAAGAAAGTGCCTCTCTCGCGGCCCGGACCTTTGCAGCCAGGTCCGTATTGACTGACCCGGTGGTCCCGGGCACGTCGACTCGGGTGAGCCCGATGGCCGACCCGATCCCGGCTATGAGAGCTGCAGCGGAGATGACCTTTCCTGAGAGGCCGTGCTTCGTGGAGAACGGTTCAAAGTCCCCCATCTTCCCTGCTCCCCTGATGAGGACGGTGTTTGCAGGCAAAAGCCCTTTTTCGCGCCTCGATGCGTTGAGCGGGTGGTCCCGGAGTATCCCTTCCGCCTGGCGCACGAACTCCCGGAGAGCCCGGGCAGTCCTCCAGTCCGCCTCGTCTCCGTTCTTCGGCTCGAAAGAGAGAGGCGGCACACCCTCTTTCTTCGGGTCATTCGAAGTGACTGCAACTCCGAGCCCCTCTCCCCGGAAGGCGAGGGCTGCACGATGCCCTGCGCCGGAGCGGAAGAAGAACTCGATGCCGAAGGAAGAGAGGTCGACACCCTCCTGGATCGCATTCGAGAGCGTTTCTGTCCCGTGTATCCGGCCAGCCCTCCGGTCGGCCACACGCCCCTGGTCGTCCAGCGTCGCGTAGTTGCAGCGAAAACCGATCATCCCGGGTTCCATGCGGATCCCGCACCCTTCGGCCTCGAACGGCCCTCTCCCGGTGTAGTACTTCTCCGGGTCGTAGCCGAGCAGGCTCAAGTGGGCCGTGTCAGATCCGGGCCTGATGCCCGGGGCGATCGTGTCCATGATGCCGCAGGCACCATCGCTGGCGATCCGGTCGAGGATGGGTGTCAGTGCTGCCTGGAGTGGTGTCCTGTTCCCGAGTTCCGGGCATGGACGGTCAGAGATGCCGTCGAGGACGATGAAGAGGATCCTGTGTGCCGTCATTGCAGGGAAGATTGATCACATGCTCACTTATGCTTCACCATCGGAATGGATAGGAGAACAGGATTCCCTATTCGTTGCGGAAGTTCCGGTATGTGCCACCCTGCCATCCAGGCGGTGAAGGATTCGACAGAGAAAAAGGTGTTTTTAAAAGGTGGAAAACCGTGTCTCCTATACGACCTTTGCCGTGGTCAGCTTGGACTTGATGATCTCGACCCTTCGCACCGGGAAGACCGGCTTGACCGCCTTGAAGACCTCGCGGGAAAAGTCACCATTGACGATGCCGTTGATGATCCCGTTCATGTCAGCCTCAGATCCCATCTTCGAGACCATCGAGGAGATGATGCTGCGGATCTCGTGGGCCTGGGAGAGGTTCGCCCGGGTGAGCGTGAAGCAGGTCACCGTGAGATCG
>JAPXNX010000127.1:0-3884 GCA_033811795.1 Methanolinea sp.
GGCGATTACCCTGTCACCCCCAAGCGAGACCGCCACTGCGTGGACCGGGTGGGCGTGGACCACCGCATCGTGAGCGGTCTGCAGGTAGACCTCCCTGTGGAGCCGGAACTCGCTCGAGGCGTTTCCTGGCACATCACCCTCGAGTGGGACGTAGACAAGTTCGCCGGGGTCGTCGAGAAAAGCCCCGCTCCGGGTGATGAGGAACCCCTCACCATCGCGGACGCTCATGTTTCCGAAATTTGCCGAAACGAGCCTCTCCTGGTAGAGGCGCTTTCCCACGCTCTCAAACTCCAACGCGTACGTCGTCATTGGGCAAATTCCCGGGGAAATTAACGTATGCTACCTGAACTCTATTCCCACGTCCCGCATCTTGTTGAACCGGGCTATGTTGAGGAGGAGCGGTGTCAGGGACTCGACCATGCAGGACGCCGCAAGCGGCCCGGCATCGTAAGCCCTGATACCCTCGATGCTGTTGACAAGACCCATCACGGTTGCCTTTGCCTCCTTGTCATCACCGCAGACCGGGACGGCAAGGCGGAGCTCCTGGTCCAGTGCCTTCCACTTGTTGGCCGCGACCGTGTTGAACGCGGTGCAGAGATGAGCATCCGGGGGAAGAAGCCTTCGGATCATCAATGTTGCCGAGCCCTCGGGCGGGGGGACGTACATGAAGTAGTCGCGCTTTTCGATCGGGTTGACCGGAGATATTACTATCTTTCCCGAGAATCCCCCGAGGCCGGAGACTGTCCCTGCAACATGCGAGAACGGAAGGGCAAGGATGACGATGTCCGACCTGTCCACGGCCTGCTGGTTCGTCGTTCCCTCGCAGGTGCAGGGCAACCCCCTCTGGCGGAGCGTGGTTGTGCAGCACTGGCTGCTAGCGACTGCCCGTGCCTCGTCCCGTGACCCGATGACGACCTCGTGCCGGGAGGAGAGCCGCATCGCGAGCCCCTCGCCGATATCCCCGGTGCCACCCACTATTCCGACTCTCACGTTCATTCCACCAGCGGTCCGAGCATCGATTCCAGGGTCTCCGCGCTTGTGACCCCTTCGAGGCACCGGACGACCTTTCCGTCTTTCTCGATGACCAGGGTGGGCACGACCCTGATCCCGTACCTGTTTGCCATGTCCATGTGCTGGTCCACATCGATCTGCCTGATCTCGATCTTCTCCCCCATCCTCCTCTTCAGTTCCTCGAGGATCGGCCCCTGCCGTTTGCATGGACCGCACCATTCGGCGAAAAAGTCGATTAAAACCGGTCGACTCATCTCAATTACCAAGTGTCTTAGTGGAAGAAAAAGGGTGATAAAGATTTTCTATTGGTTTATTTGGAGAGGATCTCCTTGATTACCTCCCCGTATGCAGGACGGGTCACGCCAACCCCGATGACGACACCGACCATCGTGATGATGGCAAAGCCCCGGAGGCTCGAGATGTCCATCAGGGCGAGCGGGAGCATGGCGATGATGACCGTCGCTGCCGAAACGAGGATGATGCCGAGTGCCCGGCTCAGACGTTTCGTATAGAGCGTGGGGGACGGGACCTTGCCTTCGTGGAGGATCTCGTCCGTGATGATGACCAGCTGGTCAATCCCAGTCCCGAGCACGGCGATTAGCGCAGCGATCGATGCAAGGTCCAGCTGCTGGATGAACGTTGATATCCCGAGCAGGATCACGATCTCGGAAAGGTTCGTTGCCATCATCGGCAGGACGATTGCAGCCTCGCGGTACCGGTAGTAGATCACGATTCCCACGGCAATTGCCGCGAAGATGAAAGCAACAGCGCACATCAGCTTGAAATAGTCCGAGAGCTCTGCCGGGACGTAACCGGAACCGGCGACCACGACGTCGACAGGGAGTGCCCCTGCACGCAGGTGTATCTCGAGGTTCTTGGCATCCTCGAGTCCCGCATCGCCGGTACCTGTCGATGCATACAGCTGGCGGATCGGTTCCTGGGCGAGTTTCGCTGCAAGGTCAGGGGAGAGAGGTGCACTGTAAACGACCTCCCCGTCAAGGAGCATGTCGAGGTTGTGGTCATCGGGTTTCGCGACCGCCCCCGTCCTGATGGCTGCGTTCTGCAGTTTCTCTGCACCGTCCTGGTTCAGGGTGAACGAGACCCCCCAGACCGGGCTCCCCGGCGAGTCGTGGCTGGGTACTCCCACCGTCGTGATGCTGTCACCGTAGAGGACGTGCTCTGTCTCGTTTGCAGTCGTATGGATCCTGATCTCGAACTTTCCCTGCTTGCCCACGATCTCCTTCGCCTGGGACAGGCTCACGCCGGCAAGTTCCACGCGGATGTAATGCGAGACACCAGAGAGCCCCACGAGCGGGTTGACCCTTGCGTCCTTCGTACCGAGGGCATTGAGCTTGGTCTCGAGTATCCGCTTGACATCATCAGCCGTCTGTTTCGAGACTCCCTGCTCGTACGAGGTCAGGCGGCCCCCGGCATCACTGAAAATGGACTCGAGTTCTTCCCTCGGGATGTACTTCCTTATCTCGACCCGGTCGTTGTCAATGACGTAAACATCTGCGTCGATCCGGTCCTGGAGTGCTTTTGCAAACTCATCGGGGGCCACGTCGGCCTGGAACCCGGCAACGACTGCCTTGAACTCCATCTGGAGCCATGTCCCCTCCTGGAGGTCGAGCCCGTACTGGAGGTTCGTCGTGAATTTGCCGTCCTCGAAGCGGGGTGCTATGGCAACCGCTGAACCCACGACGAGGACGATCACGAGCACCACCTGCCAGTGACTCACGATTGCCCGCAATTTCCCGGGGGTCTTCCCCTGTACCTTTCCCGGTTCTTTTCCGGGAACCTTGCCGGGTTCTTTTCCTGGGGCCTTTTCTGGTTCCTTTCCAGGTTTTTTTCCCGGAGCCTTTCCAGAACTCATCGTCCACCTCTATTCAGGACATACCACTTGATGATCCCGGCGTTCGTGAGCCATGTATTTATCAGGTCCGCGACAAGCCCGATCAGGAGGACAGTTGCAATCTCCCAGATGACGGTTACCTGCCCGACCAGTGCGACGAGCCACATCGCGAGGATTGCCGCGATCGTCGTGGTCGTCATGATGATCCCAGTCTGGAACGCACCGGCAAGCTTCTCCTCGAGTTTCCCCTGCCTCTTGAGGACTCTCATGGTGAGGAGGATATCCGAGTCTACGGAATACCCTATGAGCATGAGGAGAGCGGCGACCGTCGCCAGGGAGAGTTCGATCCCGACGACGTTCATAGCCGCCGCCGTCATCGCGATATCGGCAAATGCAGAGAGGACAACGGCTCCTGCAGGGACAACCGCGCGGAACGCGATGAAGACGACGATCGTCATCCCCAGGAACGAGATGATGAGCGCAACCAGGGCCTGCCTTTGCAGTGTCTCTCCAAACGAAGCACCTATCTGGTCTATCTTGGCGTCAGGATAACGTGCACCGATCTCTGTCGCAAGCGCCTGGAGGCTAGCGTCGTCCATCGGCCCGAACTTCAGGTACTTTCCGTTGTTCACGCTCTCCCCGATGGAGAGGAGGGGATACGCGGAGAACGCAGCCCTTATTTGATCGGCCGAATCGGTGGTGAAAAGAGTGACGGCCGTGCCCCCAGAGAAGTCAATCCCAGGCCGGACCGGCATCCCGAAACTGGCAACGTTGAAACCCATGAGGGCCAGGCTGAGGATGAGGATGACAACCGGGATGATTACCATCTGCCGGGGGGAATACCTGTTCACATCGTAACCGACAAATCCCATGACCCAGTACTTGGTGATACATGTGTAAAATTCTTCGGGGAACGGTAGATTTTCCCCGTGCCGGAAGAATGGTTGTTATCGTAACCTCCCAGGCTCTTTGACCGGACCGTTTCATGAATTGTGTCTCCTTTGCAGTGGACCTGTATTGG
>JAPXNX010000128.1:0-3875 GCA_033811795.1 Methanolinea sp.
GCATGGGAGTCAACATCCCCTCATTCCTGGCAGAATACTTGATCGAACAAGAGAGAATGATTAAAAAGTGATGGGTTAAAACACCTTTTCACAGGAAAAAAAGTATTACTGGACGTATTCCATTTCTTTCAATGTCTTTGCCGCGAGTTCTCTCATCCGTGCAGATATCCTCCCCGATGCCGAGAACTCGACCTCCTTCATTGCATCGGCAAGCTCGTTCCCGAGGACAAAGATGGCATACTTGTGTTCCATCTTGCTCTTGTGCAACTGCGATGGGTTTATTTTGAGTGAGTAGTAATTGCTGAATTTCAAGTCCGGGTTGGTGGACTCGAAGTAGTCCTTGATATCGGACAGCATCTGGTGAAGCGTGATCAGTTCTTCCTTGTGCATGCACTCACTTCCAGAAAAGAGAGTATGCAGAGAGGGGATAAATATGTAACTCCAGTGAAAAAAATCAGGTAATTTTGAGGAGTCTCATGGAGAGGGGACGCTTGGTTATGCCCTTGTAACCCCGGGCAGCGACATATTCGAACCCCTTTCCGACCATGCGGTCGATCATCTTCTGGGTCACCTCGCCGTCGATGACGAGCCCCCGTGCGTTTCCATCCAGTTTTTCCAGCGTTCGCTCTGCCTCGTCGAGTTTTACTTCCCGGAGGACAGCGTATTCAGGGGATAGGAAACGTGCCATGCGCTGGCCTTTCACCTCGGCAAGGTGCTCGGAAAGTGTCCGGGGACCGGTTTTTCCTTCCGCAGGATCATGGTGCACCATAGGTATTTTTTTATTCACGGGGACTGCTCCCCCCTTTCCCGGTTCGCTCTCACCAGGACCCGCAGGGGAGGGCAGCAGTGCCGATCTTTCCTCTTCTTCATCCTTGTTAGGTTCCTCGCGGATGTAATCGGCCGGTATCTTGTTCCTGAGGGCCTTGACAATCTCTTTGCGCGAGAGGTCCTCGACACTCTTTCCCCGGGGTGCATAGGCGACGAAGTCGATTTCCGCGACTTGCAGGAGTTCTCGCAAGATCAGGTCCCCACCCCGGTCACCGTCAAAGAATACTGTCGCGGTCTTCTTCTCGCAGAGGTCGACAATCGTCCGCGGGATCCGGGAGCCTTCGACCGCGACTGCGTTCTTGATGCCGAACCGGAGGAGGTTGAGGACGTCTGCCCTCCCCTCGACGACGATGATTGCATCGGAATCGATGACGTTTGGCCCGGAAGGGAGCTTTTCCTCTCCGACCGTGCCGATCTTTTCCATCCTCATGCTCTCCCGCACCTCGTCGATCAAAAGGGTGCTGTCTATCGATCCGTCCTCGAATGTGTCCATGAGAAGTTCTTTCGCACGGGCAACAACCTGCCGCCGCTTGCTGATACGGATGTCCTCGATCGATTCCACGCGGACCCTCGCAGCACAGGGGCCAACACGGTCGATCGTCTCGAAGGATGCTGCGAGAATCGCTGTCTCTGCCCTGTCGAGCGAGGAGGCTATATATACGTCCCCTTTTGTCTCTCCTTTTTTGCTAGTGACCTGGACATCTATCCTTCCAAGCCGCCCGGTCCTCTGCAAGTCACGCAGGTCAAGGTCTTCGCCGAGCAAACCTTCGGTCTGGCCAAAAATGGCTCCCACTACGTCAGGTTTCTCGACCACCCCCTCTGCCTCGAGATGAATGTGAATCAGGTACTTCGTTGTCTCGCTTGAGTACATTTATTCCACTCTGTGAATCATGGTATGTCACGCAACATATGCCATTTGAGAATCCTGCATCAGTCATGTGACAAATATACGTTATATTTTATATGATATGAATATATTTTTTTAGAACACCCGGATGGCTCGGGAAGTTCTCACCCGGGAACGTCCCGGCAGGAGAGCAGTTCAAGAACCCGCTCCGGTTCCATTCCCTCGATGAGCACCTTCTTTCTGTGCGATGACGCGCCGGAGAGGATCCTGATCCGCGACTGGGGAAGAGAGAAGAACTCCGAAAGGTACCTCAAAATTTCTGCATTTGCTCTTCCTCCCTCAGGTGGTTCGCGCACCGAGAAGATGATGTTCCTCCTCCAGGCGTTATACCCACGCGGAAAAGCAGTCTCTTTTGCACCGGCAGTCACCTCGAGTGCAATGACCGTTCCTTCGCGGGTCGATACGAGGGCACCTCGATAGTCATCCATATAAAACTCACATTATAACTTGTGTTCACAGACCCCTCGATGAAAATCGCGAATGCGATTTCCTATGAAAATGCCCCCGGCATTTTCATGTGTCTGGCCTGTTACGAGACGCACTATTATTGTTTTCATGCCAAACAGGATGTGTCGCCCGGCATTAACAACTGCAGGTCATTGGTGGCGTGATGCCATTCCTCCCCCGTTTATACCCATTGCCGGGCGGTGCCTGTCGCACGACCGGGTTGTCCCATGGTTCACCCCCAGGCATCCCCGCCAGATGGTCCCCCGGGGACCTATGGCCGTGCTGTATCGGCACCATTCCCTGTCTGCACGCCAGGTATATATCCCCTTCCCGTGAACCACCTGGGCTTACCCTTCTCGAAGGCCCCGTTCCTGTAGACGACATCGCCTGCCATGACCACCACCTCCGGGAAAATTGCGGGCATCCCTTCGAAGGGAGACCACCCCGCCCGCGAATGGAGGTCATCCACACGGACCTGGGACTCCACCCTGGGGTAGACCGCAAAGTCCGCCCTGTCACCGACCGAGAACCCGGCAGCCCGTATTCCCAGGACCCCTGCAGGGCCATAGCTCGTCTTCTCCATCAGGGACGAGAGGGAGACCTTATTCCGCAGGCAGGCGGAAAGCACAAGCGGGACCATTGTCTCCACACCCGGGATTCCTGCCGGCGCGTCGGGAAACGGCCGTTCTTTGTCGTGCAGGGTGTGGGGGGCATGATCCGATGCAAGGGCATCGATCCTATCCCAGGCGGACCAGAGTTCTCTCCTGACCACTTCGGGCCTTATGGGGGGGTTGACCTTGCCCCGGGGGTCTTCGGGGGAGAAGTCGTCGAGGGCGAGGAAGAGGTGATGGGGAGTGACTTCGACCGTCGAGTCCCCAGCCTTCTGGATAGAGAGTGCGGAACTCATGTGGCAAAAGTGGAGCCTGCACCCAGCCCGGTTCACCTGCCTCACGCATTCCACGGCACGGGCCTCGCCTTCAGGCGATCGGATGGCATGGTGGGCACGCAGGTCTCTATCTTCTCCACTCCCCACTTCCTCGGCGTGGACGGTGCATAGACCACCAATGGATCTCACGGAGTCCAGGACCACCCCGAGTTCCGATGGGGAAAGCCCCGAGCCATAACTGGAGGCAGCGGTGAAGATCTCGCCAAATGCCATCGCCCCGGCTGCCCAGAGCGGATACGGATCCGTTCCCGGTGCGACCCCTGCATTGATTGCGAAGTGGCAGAGTGAAGACTCGCGTGCTTCCCTGACCCTTTCAGAAAAGGATGCTGGTGTCGTAAGCGGGGGAACAGTGTTCGGCTGGTCGACGACGAGCGTCACTCCCCCTGCAAGCGCACTCCGACTCCCGCTTTCCCAGTCCTCCTTCTCTTTCTGGGACCTCCCCCGCATGTGGACGTGCATGTCGATCGCTCCCGGCAGAACGATCATCCCCCGGCACGGCACCGTCAGGGGCGAGGGACGCCCTGCACCCACGTGGCATACCCTCCCATCCTCAATGGAGATGTCCGCGACCCTCCCGCCGGGGAGGAGAACGTCACCGAGGACGAGGTCACACCCGTGCGAAGAAGTTGCCATTTCTAGAGTGATATCACATCGGAATAGATGATACTTTACTTTTGTGACCATGGAAGGCGACTATGCCGGGAGTTCCCATTATGACTGGATACGAAACCTCCCGGACGTGATACC
>JAPXNX010000129.1:0-3823 GCA_033811795.1 Methanolinea sp.
ACCGTCTTTTCGGTCAGGCCGGAACTTCGCAGGCGGTACATGCACGACCCGACGCCCGAAGCATCGCTCGCAGTCCTCGAGAGGTTGTGCGAGAGAATAGACGTGTACGCTGCGTGCGTCGTCCTCCCGGGAATCAACGACGGGCCGGTCCTCGAGGAGACGTGCAGGTGGCTCGACGAGAGAGGTGCAAAGGGCACCATCCTGATGCGTTTTGCCAACAGGACAGCCCAGGGCCTGGTCCTCGGGAATGCCCCCATCATCCCCGGCCAGCCCGTCCAGGAGGTCGGGGAGTTCCGCGACATGGTCACAGACCTCTCCCGGAAGTCCCGCATGAAGGTCAGCGGGACGCCCCTCTGGGACCCGGAGATCGGATCGCCGTTTGCACTTGCCGGCGAACCCGATCTCGTCGCAAAGCTCCCCCGATTAGAGAGACGGGCGAGCATCGTCACCGGGAGCATAGCAGCGCCCTTCATCGAGTCCATCCTCTCCCGGTGCGGGGATGGCGCCCGGGTTGTCCCGGTAGAGAAGGAGATCGCCTGCCTGATCACGATCGAAGACCTCAGGTCGCTGGAGCCGGAGAGCCTCGAGCAGCTCGTGATCATCCCCGGCAGGGCATTCGTGTACGACAGGGAGGCAGAGGCTGTCCTCTCCCGGGACGGCATGGAGAGGACCGTGATCCGGGGTCCCGAGTGCCTCACGGCGGACGCCGAGACGAGCATGGGCATGGAGAAGAGCGCTGTGCTTGCCCTCGAGATGGAGGCATTTTCCGACCTGGTCCGGCTCGTCAACAGGTACGGGGCTCCCCGTTAACCTCCCGCGATATCATTAAGAGCACGCCAACCCCACTTATGGTCAGCACTATTCATACTGGTGCTGGCAGATGTAAGTCCGACGTGCAAACACATGCACGGGCCTGGCAAAGACAGGCCTCTTGGGATTACGGAGAGTCAGCCTATGGCTCTTTTCGGATTTACATTTGATTTTCATGGAGGTGAACAGAGACAATGGCACGAATGCATGCACGGCGGAGAGGACGGTCGGAGTCCGTCCGTCCGTTCCGCAAGGAAGCCCCGCCATGGGCAAACACGGATGTCGCGGCCATCGAGAAGATCATCGTCGACCTGCGCAAGGAAGGCCTCTCCACGAGCCGGATAGGGCTGATCCTGCGGGACCGTCACGGTGTTCCCGACGTGAGGCTGATCACAGGGAAACGGATAAGCCAGATCCTCAAGGAGAAGGAGATGGAACCCGAGATCCCCGAGGACCTGCGGAACCTGATCGCAAAGGCCCTCGGGCTCCGCAAGCACATGACCGAGAACAAGAACGACCTGCACAACAAGCGCCAGCTCCAGCTCACCGAGTCCAAGGTGCGGCGCCTGGTCAAGTACTACACCGGGACGGGCAGGCTGCCAAAGGACTGGAGTTACAAGCCGGAAAGCGCCGAGATCCTGCTCTCGCGGTAGAGTCCCATGACCTTGGCCGAGGCCGCAGCACGGCTGGCCGGGCAATTGGCCCGGTATGACTTCGTGGAGGTGTACGCACACCATGACGCGGACGGGATAGCGGCAGGTGCCATCACCTGCATGGCACTCCTCCGGAAAGGTATCCGTTTCCGGTTGCGAGTCGTCCCCCACGTCAGCCGTGCATCGCTCTCCCCTGATAACCCGACCCTTCTCTGCGACCTCGGGTCAGGGATCGCTGACCTCCCTCCGGAGGTCATGGTGATCGATCACCACGTCCCCCGGTTCGAAGGCGAACTGCAGGTCAACCCCAGGCTCTGCGGCATAGACGGGGAACGCGGGCTCTCCTCGGCCGGGGCCGCGTTCCTGGTCGCACAGTCCCTCGGTGACAACCGCGACCTTGCCGGACTCGTGATGCTCGGCATCATCGGTGACGGCCAGGAACTTGCCGGGGAGAACCTCGCGATCTTCAACGATGCCGTTGCCCTTGGCCTGATCACTCCGGGGAAAGGGATGCTCCTTCCCGGAAGGGACGACCACGAGAGGCTCTACGGGGCACTCAACCCCTACCTCCACCAGGTGAGCGGTGACGAGATGGCGGTATCAGATCTCCTGGAGAGTGCGTCCGACGGCGGGAAGGTCTCGCTTACCCGGCTCCTCTCGCTCGTCGTCCTCCGCGTGGCTCCCTATGCCCCTGCCGAGACGCTCGAGTCGCTCTACGGAGAGTGCTACAGCCTCCAGAGGGAGGTCATCGCAGACGCCCACACGCTCGCTGCTGTCGTTGATGCCTGCGGAAAATCAGGCTATGGCGGTCTCGCTGCATCGCTCTGCCTCCGCTCGGCAACGAGCCTTGACGAGGCATACGAATGCACAATCAGGCACAGGCTCAACGTGATCAGGGCTCTCCGTGTGTGCTGGGAAAGGCAGGACGGTTCCGGTGTCGTGGAGGTGGAGGACCCATCGGTTGCGAGCGATGTCGCCGACGCCTTCTCCCTGGACTGCCTGCAGGACGGCCCAGTCGTGGCCGTTGCAAGCCGGGAAGACGACGTTGCCTTCGTCTCGGTCCGCGTCGTGCGGGGCCGGGACATCGACATCAGCGAGCCCGTGCATGACGCGGCAGTCCAGGCAGGAGGGGTCGGGGGCGGACACAGGAGGCGGGCAGGGGCAACGGTCCCCGCAGGGCGGCTCCCCCAGTTCATGGAGGCCCTCCGGAAGGCGGTGGCTGCATGATGGAGATCCGCGGGATACTGCGCACCAGGCATACCCAGGCGGAATGCGTGGCTGCGTCACTCCGGCCGGACAACCTACAGAGCATGCAGACATGCTCAAAAGACGGGCACGTAGTGACAGAGATCCAGGGGACCTCGCTTCGATCGGTGATCGCATCGGTGGATGACTACCTCATGAACCTGTCCATTGCAGAGGAGCTCTGCAGTCTTGTCAAGGAACGATAAGGGAGATGTCCACGGGAAACCCCTCCCCTGGCAGAGGCATAACTACGCCTGCAGGACAGGGGCATCCCTTGCACCCGGACAGTCCAGTGCAGGACCATGCAGGCAAGAGAAGAACGGACACTGCATAATGCAGTATTGAACCTGGTGATACCATGGCAAAGAAGAAACAGTCAGGAAGACGAGTTGAAGGCTGGAAAGCCAAGAGTTGGTACAAGGTATTTGCACCCGAAGTACTGGGAAAGACATACCTCGGGGACACTATCGCAAACGACCCGGAGAACGTGGTCGGGCGTGTCATGCAGACAACCCTGGGCGAGATCATCAATGACTACGCCCGGCAGAATGTCAAGATGAAGTTCAGGATCGCAAACGTCGCAGGGGACTCTGCATACACGGAGTTCGTGGGGCACGAGGTGGCCCGCGACTACCTGCGGTCGATGATCAAGAGGCGCACATCGCGCATCGACTGCCACGTCCCGATAACGACCAAGGACGGAAAGAGGGTCGATCTCACGGTGACCTGCTTCACGCTCACCCGGGCGAACCTCTCCCAGGCCCACGAGATCCGCAGCATCATCTCCTCGATGGTCTCGAAGATGGGATCGGAGGCTGACATGAACGGGATCATCAACGGCATCGTCAATGGTGACATGGCCCGCGAGGTCTTCAAAGCGGTCAAGCCGGTCTTCCCGGTGAGACGGGTCGAGATCATCAAGTCCAAGCTGACCACGGCAAAAGTCGTGTAGGAGACACGGTTTTCCACCCTTTTTTTTAAACACCTTTTTCTCCGTCGAACCCTTCACCGCCCGGATGACAGGGTGGCACATACCGGAACTTCCGCAACGAATAGGGAATCCTGTTCTCCTATCCATTCCGATGGTGAAGCATAAGTGAGCATGTGACCTACCT
>JAPXNX010000130.1:0-3820 GCA_033811795.1 Methanolinea sp.
GGGGGTCGAAGGAGATGTCCGTGACCATCAGTGTCGCGGGCCCGTTCGGGTCGCAATTGAGCATGGCCATGCCTTCAGGGGACTCGGGGTTGCCATGCCATATCACCCTGATCCGGCGTTTTTGGGCCTCGAGCGGGTTCGGCAGGTGCTTGACGACCGTGTCCAGCACCACGTCGCAGAGAGGGCTCTTCTTTGCCAGTTCCTTCATGCTCCCGCTCCGGCACTTCTCGTAGACCTCCTTGAACGAGACACCGCTCCTCTTCATGAACGGGACAGAGACCGCCCAGTTGTAGAGGGCCGACCCGAATGCTACCGTGCCCTGTGCGGCATCGAGCTTCCACCCGGCCTTGTAGGCCTCTTCGTTCATGCCCTTTATCAGCTTGTTGACCTTGTCGATGACCCGCCCGAGCCGGATCTGCATCTCCATCTCGTCGACCTTGAGCTCGTTGATGAGCCGGTCGACCTTGTTAATGAAGAGGACGGGGCGGACCCCCTCTTTGAGGGCCTGCCGGAGCACTGTCTCGGTCTGGGGCATGGTGCCCTCGACTGCATCCACGAGCACGACCGCACCGTCGACAGCCCGCATGGCCCGGGTCACGTCACCGCCGAAGTCCACGTGCCCCGGGGTGTCGATCATGTTGATCAGGTATTCCTGCCCCTCGTACTCGTGGACCATGGAGACGTTGCTTGCGTCGATCGTGATCCCGCGGGCCTGCTCCTCCTCGTCGGAGTCCATGAAGAGCTGCTTGCCAGCGAGTTCCTCTGAAATGATTCCGGCACCTGCGAGCAGGTTGTCGGAGAGGGTGGTCTTGCCATGATCAATATGGGCAACGATGCCGATGTTCCGGATGTGAGCCGGATTGCTCATCAGTTCTGTGACTTTCTCGATTGATTTTCTGCCTCGGGCCATAAATCACCCAAAAAAAGTGATAGATCTCTTATCGGGCGGATTTTGCTATCCGCTCGCGCTCTTCCTTCTTGTTCACGGAATATGCCTTCGCATCCCCCTTCGAGGCGGCGATGAGCTCGTCTGCGAGGCATGCTGCAACGGGTTTCTTGCTCTTGTGCGCTGCCTTGTAGACCGCTTCGGAGATGAAGAAGAGTGCCGTGTTCACCCGCCGCAGCGGTGCGGTGTCCACTGACTTGGGGACGTTGATGCCGCCATACTTCAGCCGGACCGTCTCTTCCCGGGGGCCGGTGTTGGCGATGGCTTCCACGAGGACCTGCACCGGGTTCTTCTTGGTCTTCTTGTAGATGATATCGAAGGCGTCGCGCACGATCCGGGTGGCAAGCTGCTTGTTGCCTGTATTCATCTCGGTCTGCATCAGCCTGTTGATGAGGCGCTCCACGATGAGCATGTTGGCCTTGTTGAACTCCTGCCGGGTGAATTTACCTGTCGTATTAGGGACGATCACGGGGTTGAGGCTTATATACCTGACGAGGCTCGGGTCGGTCACCTGGACTTCCCCAAGGTCCCACTTGTTGAAGAGGAGGCGTGCTGCGGGTTCGGTCTCGGTCATTCTTCCTCACCTGCGCGGCTTCTCCTTACGCCCGATGACCAATTCCTGGAGCGAGACGTTGTTGACCTTCGTCACGACGTACCGGACACCGGGGATATCTCCCATGGACCTGCCGAGGCGGCCGCCAATCCCTTCGATTTCGACCTCGTCGTGCTCGTCGATGAAGTTGATCGCACCGTCTCCGACTGCAAACGCTGTGACCTGCCGGCCGTTCTTGATGAGCTGCACCCTCACGCACTTGCGAATAGCAGAGTTCGGCTGCTTTGCCTCGACACCTATCTTCTCGAGCACGATCCCGCGGGCCTGCGGTGCACCTTCGAGAGGGTCTGACTTGATGTTGACTCCGCCATGGCTGCGCACGTACTTGGGGTCGCTCCACCGGAACTTCTTTGTGTCCTTGATGAGTTTCCTCGCTGCAAATTTGCCTTTACCCATGAAATACCCCCAATGGCTCTCTTCTGGGAGAGTGGACAGGATTCACCTTTTGTGGTATATATAAACGCGCGGTGGCGATTTATACATTTGCACATGTCCACGATTTCCTCACCCTGTTGGCTTCCATTGCTAATAATATTATATCCCGCTCCAGCCAACGTAGTCTGATGATCTTCCGCATTTTCAAGGAAGTCCAGTTCGACGCAAGCCACAGGCTTCTCCATTACAGGGGCAAGTGCAACTTCCTGCACGGGCACCGTTGGAAGGTTGAGGTATGGATGGAAGGGCAGGCAGGTGAAAAGACCGGCATGGTGGCCGACTTCAACACGATAAAGGACGTGATCTGCAGATTCGACCACCAGATCATTCTCAACAGCGAGGACCCGATGGTCGATGCGATCCGGGCATTCCACCCGGTTGTCACCACATCGGGGGAACCAACGAGTGAAAACCTCGCGTCTCTTTTTGCAGGGATGATCCGCGACGAGTGCACGCGCCAGGGCCTGGACGCCCGCGTCGTCAGGATAAGGGTGTGGGAGTCGCCGGCGTGCTATGCCGAAGTGGCGTATGAAGGTGGATGAGATCTTCAGGAGCATCCAGGGAGAGGGCCTCAACCAGGGGAGGCCATGCACCTTCGTCAGGTTTGCCGGGTGCAACCTCGACTGCAGCTGGTGCGACACCCGGCGGGCACGATCTGGTGGGCAGGAAATGGACAAGGACGCGATCCTCGCGAGGGTCCGCGAGATGGGAGGCCGGTACGTCTGCATCACCGGCGGAGAGCCCCTTTTGCAGGGCCTGCCCCTCCTTTCCCTGGTCATGGACCTCTTTTCCGCCGGGTACCTGATCGATATCGAGACCAACGGCACCATCGGGTTCTCGGGATACCAGCCCTACGCGAGCATCTGCATGGACGTCAAGTGCCCGTCGTCAGGGGAGGAGAGCGACCTCTCCCTCCTCTCCCTCCTCTCGGACCGCGATTCGGCCAAGTTCGTTGTCAGGGACAGGACAGACTGCGAGTATGCTGCAAGGGTCATGCGGGCCCATCCCCACAGGGGGCAGGTCTTCTTCTCACCTGTCGAGGGGGCCGATCCCCTCGAGATCGCCCGTTTTCTTATCTGGGAAGACCTGGCCGCCCGCCTGCAGCTACAGCTCCACAAGGTCATCGGGGTGAACTAGGAACGTGAAGGCCGTCTGCCTCCTCTCCGGCGGCATGGACTCCTCGACGCTCGCCTATTATGCAAGGGACAGGGGTTTCCGGGTGCTCGCGCTCCACCTCAACTACGGTCAGAAGACAGAGGAGAGGGAGCGGTCCTCTGCGAGGACCATCGCCCGGCTCATCGGTGCCGAGGAGTTCCTGGAAATAGACCTCTCGTATTTCACCCTCTTTGGAAAGAGCAGCCTCACGGACCGCACCATCCCTGTCGAGCCGTACAGCCCGGCGGCGGAAGATATCCCCAATACCTACGTCCCGTTCCGGAACGCAAACCTCCTCTCCATAGCGACGAGTTATGCAGAGTCCCGCGACGCGGACGCGATCTTCATCGGGGTCCAGTCGCAGGACTACAGCGGGTACCCCGACTGCAGGCCGGCTTTCATAGAGGCGTTCCAGAAGGTGATAGAGACCGGGTCGAGGCGCGGTGACCGCATCCGCCTGATGACTCCTTTTGTCACCATGTCCAAGAAAGAGATCCTTGCCCTCGGACTCTCGCTTGGCGTCCCGTACGAGCATACCTGGTCCTGCTACCAGTCGGATGACGTTGCATGCGGCGTATGCGGAGCTTGTCATTTCCGCCGTGCGGCGTTCGATGCACTGGGAGTCGAGGACCCCATTCCCTACAGGAGGGGGAGATGACCGAGCTCTACCG
>JAPXNX010000131.1:0-3802 GCA_033811795.1 Methanolinea sp.
CGACAGTACCGACCACGTCCCCGACGGCGACACAGACGACAGTACCGACGACATCCCCGACGGCGACGCAGACGACGGTACCGACGACATCCCCGACGGCGACGCAGACCCCCTTCAACGCGACAGCGCCTGCCGAAACCGTACCGGGAGACCATGGAGGGGTGTCAGCCCCACTTTCCCCGCCCTGGACCCTCCTTGTCCTGGCAACGGGTCTCGTTGCAACTGTCATCCTGTCACGCGACGTCCTCTCCTCGCACCGGGACCCGTCCCACCCGGCCAGGGACCGTGTCCTGGCTCTCGTCGTCCTCGGGATACCCTGTATTGTGCAGGCCTTGGCGCTTCGCGCGATTGTCCATTCGCCAGGCACGGGGACGGGACTCTTCTTCGAACTGGCTGTCATTGCGATTCCCGTCTGTCTCTACCTCGTCATCTCCTCGTTCGGCCTCATCATCGGGGCACTCCTTTCCTGGCCTTTCCGCGGGATGCTGAAGGCGCATACCGTTGCCGGTGCCATCATGGTCTTCCTGTCCATCTTCTCGCTGGCACGGGGTGACGACCCTGAACCTTTCCTGACGGCCGTTCTCCTCCTGTCCGGTCTCCTTGCAGCACTGGGTGCCCGGTGGCAGGAGGGGCAGTATGCACCTGTCGGAGGCCCTGGGGTTCTGGCCAAGGCTGGGGCAGAGGTTCCCCTGGACAGCGAGGTGACACGCGCCCTCCCGTCCAGGGGGCAGGGTATGTTCCCCGCGGAACTTGCAGACAAGTATTCCTCAATCGAGTTCGTCGGCTCGGGGGGCCTCGCCCATGTCTACCGTGCAATCAATCGGAACACTGGTGAGGAGGTCGCACTGAAGATCCCCCTGCGGTCGGACGAGACGACGGGGAAGTCGTTCATGAAGGAGATAAGGGGATGGGAGGGCCTGTACCACCCCAATATCGTCAGGGTGAACGAGGCCAACATCCTTCCCATCCCCTACCTCGAGATGGAGTACATCAAGCGGACCCTTGCAGACGTCCCAAAACCTCTCCCCGTCCGCGAAGCTGCGCGTATCTGCCGTGATCTCTGCAGGGGCCTGTCCTATGCCCACGAACACCAGGTCGTCCACCGCGACATCAAGCCCCACAACATCATGATCACGGACGACGGGGTCCCCAAGATATCCGACTGGGGGATGAGCAAGGTCATGGGTGTCCCCGGGATGCCCACCGTTACGGGATTCTCCCTTGCATACGCTGCCCCGGAACAACTCGCGCCCGGGACCTTCGGCGAGACAGACAGGCGGACAGATATCTACCAGCTGGGATGCGTCCTGTACGAACTCCTGACAGGAAGATTACCTTTCCCCGGCACCGACATGGCCCAGGTGTCGACGGCAATCCTCTCCGAGATGCCTCCGCCACCTTCCGAAATAAACCCCGAGGCCCGTCCCCTCGATGAGGTCGTGATGCGGTGCCTTGCGAAGAGACCGGAAGACAGGTACCAGGACGCTGCGGAACTCGAACGCGACCTCGACCTCTTCCTATCCCGGGCATCCCCGTACGACGATCTCGATATATTCGAGGATACCTGACCCGGAAAAAAATTCTAAAAAAAAGGGGAATCCTCCTGCATTTCCATTCCCTGCAGGAGAACTCTTTTCGATGGTGAGTGTGTGCATTTCAGGATCTGGCGTGCATTACCAATGCTCTCCCATTGGCAGCCGGGAGTGATGCTGATGGAGTTGTGCCCTTCGGGTGTATGGCTGGTGGGGTGCGGCAGGAGGCAGTATGCCCCGGAAGGGTGGCAAGCACATCTGGGACGGGCGCTGTGCCTCTGCCGGGAGATGGGGAACATGATTCCTTTACCGCCACTTTACTTCCCATTTCCGGCTTTCCCACCGGGCTGGTGGACCCTCCTGGCAACTCTCTCATGCCTCACCAGGACCCAAGTCTTCCCCGGCCCCATGATAAAATGTGTCCATGCGCAAGGGCAGGACAAGGTACCCCATCCGGTCATCATCGAACCGTGGGGTTCAAAAGTGAACGGCCTGGTCGGTCAACTCTCTCCCTCGCGGCTCTCATCCCGTGATCTATACGGGCTCCTCCTTGCACGCAGCGCACTCCCCGCCGCTTTGAACGCCGCCTCGATCTCCCTGTAGTTGGGGATGTGCTTCTCGCGCAACACCCGCTCCCCTGCCCTCATGCTCTCTCCGCCAAGGAGGCACCCGATAGTCACTTTCCTCGTGGCCCTCGAAAAGCGCACTATCTCGGAGCCCAGGTGGACTGGGTCCAGGAGTGCAGAAGGAACGGCGATGATGATTGCAATATCCCAGTCGTCCTGGAACCTGGTCATGACATCGAAGACGCGGGCATATCTCTCGACCCCGCCATCCCCCACGATATCCATCGGGTTCTCCCTGCTCCACATGGGAGGCAGGAACAAGTCGAGTTCGGCCTTCATCTTTTCCGGGAGGGGGACGAGGTCTATGCCGTACCAATCCGCGAAGTCGGATGCCATGACAGCAAAACCCCCTGCAGTGGTGACAACTATTCCGCGGTCCCCCTCCGGGTAGCCTTCGGATGCGAGGAGTTCGGCCGCATCGAACGCCTCCTCTATCGAGTAAACGGGGATGATCCCAGCCTGCCGGAACGCTGCCTGGTATACCTCGTAGTCGCCCGCGAGGGACCCCGTGTGGGAAGCGGCAGCCTTCGTCCCGAGGCGGGAAGCCCCGGACTTGAACGCGATCACGGGGACCCTCGGGGTGATCTCCGATACCGTCTTCAGAAATTCCCGCCCCTTTCGGACCTCCTCAATGTAGAGGATGATGGCACGCGTATGGGCGTCACCCTCCATGACCCGGAGATAGTCCACGAACCCGAGATCGGCCTGGTTGCCCACGCTGATGATCATCGAGAACCCGATCTGCTCGGGGACACTCCAGTCGACAATTGTCGTGATGACCGCTCCGCTCTGGGATATGAACCCGATGGGGCCGGCCCTTGGCATGACGGGGTCGAAAGTCGCATTGAGGCCGAGCCTGGGGACCACGACGCCGAGGCAGTTCGGCCCGGCGACCCGCATCCCTGCACTCCTTGCAATGTCAAGGACTTCTTTTTCCAGACGAGCCCCGTCCTCTCCCGCCTCCCGGAAACCCGCGGAGAGGATGATTGCAAGGGGTACCTTCTTCTCTCCGCACTGCCGGACGACGCCGGGGACCGCGGGTGCAGGGACTGCAATGACCGCTGCATCGACTTGCCCCGGGATCTCCCCGACAGCCGGGTACACCTTCTTTCCCAGTATCTCTGCATGCCGCGGGTTGACGGGATAAACCGGGCCGGTAAACGAGAGGAGGTTCCGCAGTACGACATACCCGATCTTCGATGGGTCGGCGGATGCCCCGATGACTGCAACGGAGCGGGGAGCAAAAAGCCAGGGGTCCACCGGGGGCGTCGACTCCTCCCTGCTGGAAAATGCCGGTTCCCCGGAAAAAGCGCGGATATCAACGACCGTGCATCCTTCGCGGTAGAGGATGACCGGGTTGCAGTCGAATTCCAGGAGTGTCTCGTCATGGAAGAAGAACTCGGAGAGGGCGAGGATCGTTTCGACGAGGGCTTTTTCGTCAAGGGGAGGAGAGCCCCTGAAGCCGCGGATTAGCGGGTATCCCCGCATCTCGCGCACCATCTCCCGGACGACCTCCCTTTCCACCGGCAGCACCCGTATCGAGACGTCCTTTACGAGTTCGACCAGGATCCCGCCCATCCCGCAGAGGATGACCTTGCCGAAGGCCGGGTCTGTCTTTCCCCCCACGATGATCTCAAGGCCGGG
>JAPXNX010000132.1:0-3760 GCA_033811795.1 Methanolinea sp.
GAATAACTCGGTTGGGCCATAGGCAGCGATCGCGTCCAGGGTTCAGCCGAGCACGTCGTCGTTGAGGTGTTGGCGCGTGATGCCCTCCCCGAGGAGACGTTCAACGGCGATGTCGTCAAAGAAGTCGGGGAAGAGGTAGAGACGACGTTCGATGAACCCGAGACCGTTGAGAACCATGGCCTTGAGAACCTGGGAGTGGCTGAGATGGTGATGACGGGTCTTCGGGAGAGCGGTATCGATCACCTCGGCGATCTGCAGGGAGTCGTAGGCACCGGCGACTATGCCGAGATGACCGATGGAGAGGATTGTGGTGTCGTCAAAACCGTCAACGAGAGGCATACTGAAGCGTATTCGCTGAAAGTACAAAGATCTTGCGATCTTGAATATTCAGAGTGGGGTGGGGGTTAATGCGGATGATCGGTTTTCAGGCTTGGTCAGCTCGAATCCGGTTTACCCGCTTGAAATTGTGAAGGGGAAAAAATACGGGGGCCGGAAAGCCTCCCTGGAAAGGCAGGGGCTTTTCGGTATTACAGGACAACGCTCGCTGAAAACATGAATTTTTGAATGTTTCCGCTCGCTGTCACCATCTGCTTGAATTCTACGAGGGTTGTCACACCCCCCGGACTGCCACTGGAGGAGCTCTGCTTCGCCCATGCTGAAGCATACCCCCTGGCAGGGGAAGATGAGAGCAACCCGTATGGTGTCGGGTCTGTCGTAGCCGGTGGGGAGTACGTCTCCCCCTCGGTGAAGAGAGTGGTGTCAATGCCTGGCGTGGCGGGAGTATCGAGGGGATCTGGGAATATGATGTTTGAACTGGACATGAGATTTTCCCACCGGTCCTGGTCCTGGTCAGCTCCTGCTGCCGGAAAGAGGATCATGCCTGCGAGGACAATCCCTGGAACCAGGAGATTCCAGAACCTGTCGTCCACTAATGTTTCACCTCCTACATCTGTTGTTTCGGGACCTGGCAATCATGCATGCCCCATCTCCGGGGCACTCGTCAAATCCCGGGCGCCGTGCAGAACCTTGACAATTCTGCCGCCGCCAGTGATAGATACGAATAACGGGTATATATATACATTGAACCCCGGAGTCATATGCATCGGTCCCCCGTTCCAAGTAATCAATCCGCTGGCAAAAAACTTTCATCAGCTGAAGTCATAACTGGACACATATGGCTGGACCGGTTGCAAAAAAGGACGATTCCCTGGTGAGGGAAGAGCTGCGGCAGTATCTCCAGGAGATCGATGTCAAAATTGTCAGGGAATTCGACGAGGGGGAGTTCAATGGCTTTTGGGTACGGTTCGGAGACTTTCCCATTCTCCTTGAGAACCAGAAAGGCAAGAGTTACTATATCGTGGCATTCCAGATCACACTGCCCGAGGGCCCGGAGACTGCAGCACTGAACGCCAATTATAGCAGGAAAGATGCAGCTTTCATCTATGACCTGACACGAGCTTTTACATCGCCCCTGACGGGTTTCTCGCGAATCATCGAGGGGGGGAATGTCATCGGCTTCACAATATCCCGGTACGTATACCCCTTTTACTATGATTTCTCTGTCAAAGACCTCGACCGTGCCATCCAGGCCGTGGTCAGCCAGGGTTCGATCGGTATTGCTTTCTTAAAGACTGTTCTCCCCGAGGGGAAGGATACCCCCTGACAGTGCCAGGACACGCGATAACGATTCGGTAGGTCCACTGGTGGCTGTACAATACATTAAATAGGGGTATTCCCATGGTCATTACCATGGATGAGAAAGACTGGATCGAGAAGGCACACAGGGCAAAGAGCCTGGGAAAGCTCGAAGACGCCATTACTGCATACAGGGAGGCCCTGGCAGTCAACCCACGCAACAGGCCGGCCATGGAGGAGATGGGTGATATCTATTACGAGCTCGGGAGGCATGCCGAAGCTCTTTCCATGTACGATGCTGCGCTGGCCGAGGAGCCCCACAACCTCATGGTCCTTTACAAAAAAGGGTATACTTTGCGCAAGATCCACAGGTGCGAGGAGGCGATCCAGTGCTTCGACGCGGCTCTTTCCCTGAACCCTGACTTTCTCTATGCCCTCAACGACAAGGGTTACTGCCTCAACGAAATGGAGAGGTACAACGAGGCTATCGCATGCTTTGACCGTTCCCTCTCGATCAGCCCGCGCAACATCCGTGTCCTCGCCAGCAAAGGTATCGCACTCCGTGAAACCGGCAGACTGGAAGAATCACTGAAATGCTTTGACAGCGCCCTGGAACTGAACGCTATCAACGCGTTCGTTTATTATCAAAAGTCACTCACGCTCCGGGCCATGGGGAAGACAAAGGAAGCCGATGAGTGCATTGCCCGGATAAACTTTCCCTGGCCTGGGAAGGGCACCCACAAGTGAAGTGTTTCCAACCAGGCAGCAGGGCACCTCCCCATGTTCCATCACCGCGAGGATACCCACTTTGGGAGTGCTTTTAGGGATCATCTCCTCGCTGCTGCGCAGATCATCGAGAGGATATTCTCTCCACCCTCCGTCCCGGCAGTCTTCTGGCTCCCGTGCATGATATCAATCAGCGGGACTCCAAGCCTCGATGCAAGGGGCCGCTCCATGAGACCCCCTATGATAAAGTCGACACCCCGGGAGACGAGAGTCTCTTCGATTGCCTCCCATCCCGGAGCGACAAGGACTTCTGAGTCCTCTCCGGCGGCTTCCCTGATCCTCCCTAGGAGCGGCGTTGAAAAATCGATGATGATGACACGGGGCGGGATGCCCTGGGAACGGAGAAATTTCGTGACGGCAATGGCACGTGTCGGCCCGGCACAGAGGGCAATCGCGGGTTTCCTGCCTTCGAACAGTCGGCGTTCCGCTGCGACAACCCCGGCTTCCGGCAGAAAGATGCCGAGTGCCCCTGCGACATCGGCGAGGAACTCATTGGAGAGTTTCGCACCCACAGGGAATGTCGGGGTGATCCAGGGAACTTGGAACGTCTCCCCGAGGAACCGTGCAGCCTGGAGACCGGAAGTCTCGCACATGACGACGTTCAGCTCTGCACGGCCTGCATTCTGCAGGTCATGCACTGTAGCCCCTGCCGGTATGACGGCGCCGACAGAAATTCCGACGAGGGAGAGGAGCCTCCGTATCTCCCGGAGGTCCGGGCCGCTCCGGAGCATCCCCACCAGGTTCACGGTCCCCTTCTCCCTCTCCACCCCCCTTTTTGCAGTCCGGGATACCAATGCCTCGAGCGTCGCTGCATACCCTGCAGAGAAGTCGCCTGAAAAACCGCCTGCCTCGATGGGTATGACCAATGCACGGGTCCGGGCCGCCCTGCAGGCGTTCTCGAGGTCTTCGCCGATGATCCCGGATGCACAGCAGGAGAGGACCACGATCATGTCCGGATCCTTGGAGCGGTCCAGTTCCTCGATCGCATCCCGCAACCGGTCCTCGGCCCCGAAGACGACATCGTGCTCGTCCATGCACGTGGAAAAGACAGGGTTGTGCCGGTCTCCCCGGATGCCGAGGATATAATTGACATGGTAGACGCATCCGCGTGGCCCATGAACGAGGACGACTGTCCTTTTGAGCGTGGAAACTGCCTTTAAGGCCCCAAAGAGCGCACATGTGATCCTCGGTATCTCAAGGCTGGCAGGCTGATTATTCACAGATGTGAGATATGATGACCGACACGCTGTTATAGATTGTGCACCCCGCTTCGCTCTGCCGCCATCTGAACCAGGGGGGCAGGTGGGGAATTGCTGCCCTACAGCACCCCCCTCTGGAT
>JAPXNX010000133.1:0-3710 GCA_033811795.1 Methanolinea sp.
GGTCCTGCAAGACAGAAAACCTCGGCCTCGAGAAGGTCATCGCCAACATCATCTCCAACCCCAACATCAGGTTCCTCCTGCTCTGCGGAACCGAAGTCAAGGGGCACCTCGCCGGCCAGACCATGGTGGCTCTCCACAAGAACGGCGTCAAGGAGGGGAGGGTCGTCGGTGCCGAGGGTGCTATCCCCTTCATCGAGAACCTTAAGGAAGACGCCATCAAGCGCTTCCAGGAGCAGGTCGAACTGGTCAACATCATGGAAGCCGAGGACACCGCCACCATCACGGCCAAGATCGCCGAACTCAAGGGGCGCGACCCCGGAGCGTTCGCCGCTGACCCGATGGTCGTCGAGGTCAAGGAGGCTACCGGCGGCGTCGAGGAGGCAGGAGGCGTTGTCCAGCCGATGTCCGGCGAACTGGCCCTCATTCATGCACGGATGAAAGTAATCGAGAAGATGGTGACAGACATCGGGTACCGCGACAAGTTCGCTGCCGGTGTCTATTCCGGTAAGGTCGAGGGCATCATGATCGGTCTCATCGTGTCGTTCGCCATCCTCGGGTTCATGCTGATGGGGTGAGGAAGAAATGGCAGAAGAAGAAGGTCAGAAGGTGGCAGGGCCAATCAGGATGGTTGCCATCGAGAACATGATGGAGAACATCCGCTACAAGGCGCAGTTGATCGCGAGGGCAAACAAGTACGACTCTGCACTCCTCGGTTCCGGTATCATCGGGTTTGCCGCAGGGCTGCTGACCGCACTGGTCCTGATCGTGGTGCCTGCCCTTGTCATGTGAGGGAGAAGAGATGGCAGAGAAGAAATCACCAGCAAGCGGGTGGCCAATCGTCCAGGGAGACTTCCACGCCGGGGACCCACAGAATCCCGTCGCAGTCATGACCTGCGGGTCGCACCTCGATGAGAAGGCCATCTGCGATGGCGGAGCCGCTATCGCCGGGTCCTGCAAGACAGAAAACCTCGGCCTCGAGAAGGTCATCGCCAACATCATCTCCAACCCCAACATCAGGTTCCTCCTGCTCTGCGGAACCGAAGTCAAGGGGCACCTCGCCGGCCAGACCATGGTGGCTCTCCACAAGAACGGCGTCAAGGAGGGGAGGGTCGTCGGTGCCGAGGGTGCTATCCCCTTCATCGAGAACCTTAAGGAAGACGCCATCAAGCGCTTCCAGGAGCAGGTCGAACTGGTCAACATCATGGAAGCCGAGGACACCGCCACCATCACGGCCAAGATCGCCGAACTCAAGGGGCGCGACCCCGGAGCGTTCGCCGCTGACCCGATGGTCGTCGAGGTCAAGGAGGCCACTGGTGGTATCGAGGTCGCGGCGGCAGGTGTGAATCCCCAGTTCCTGGAGATAGAGAGACGGCTAGACAAGATCGAGAAGAAGATCGAGTTTACCGATGCAGAGATTGCCCAGCGCGTGGGCAGGAAGATCGGCCGGGATATTGGCATCCTCTATGGACTGGTCGCTGGACTGACAGTGTTCATCATGCTACTGGTCCTGCTCCCGAAGCTGAATATGATGATGTGATGGAGGTGTGAATTCAGATGTTCAGGTTTGAGAAAGAACAGAAAGTCTGGGACTTCAATGGCACCATGCTCGGTGGCCAGCCTGGAGAGTACCCGACTGTGCTCGCCGCGTCAATCTTCTACAACAAGCACGAGATTGTACTCGACGAGAAGACTGGAAAGATAGACAAGCCCGCTGCGGAAGCGCTCTGGAACAGGTGCCAGGAACTCTCCGATATAGTGGGGATCCCCCACTTTATCCAGATCCTGGCCGAGTACCCGGCAGCGTTTGAGAACTACTTCCAGTGGTTCGACAGTATTGACAACAAGACCGCGTTCCTGATGGACTCGTCGGTGCCGTCATGCCTTGCGCATGCATGCAAGTACGTAACCGAGGTGGGACTCGCACACCGTGCGATCTACAACTCGATCAATGGGTCCATCCTGCCGGAGAACATAGAGGCCCTCAAGAACAGTGACGTGGACTCCGCCATTGTCCTTGCATTCAACCCCGCTGACCCATCCGTCGCAGGGAGGGAGAAAGTCCTCGTCGAGGGTGGTGTCGCCGGACAGGCAAAGGGCATGCTCCAGATCGCCGAGGAGTGCGGCATCAACCGCCCCATCCTCGATACAGCGGCAACACCGCTCGGACTCGGGTCCGGGAGCGCATACCGCGAGATCCTCGCCTGCAAGGCCATACACGGGTACCCGACCGGTGGCGCCTACCACAACATGACGGTCGCCTGGACCTGGCTCAAGCGCTGGAAGGGGACGAAGAAGAACCCGTCGCAGATGCTCGAGACCCTGAAGGGCAAGGACGTTTACGTCAAACAGCTCCTTCACCACTACCAGGGCGGGCTAGAGGGTGTTGTCCAGGCTGCCTGGTCTGCCCCCGATATCGGCTGCAACCTCGTTGCGAGTACACTCGGTGCGGACCTCATCATGTACGGCCCGATCGAGAACGTCGAGCCGATGATCACGGCCCAGGCCTACATGGATATCGTCACCCTGGAGGCAATGCGCCCAATAGGTGTCGATTGCAAGACCGAAATACACCCGATAAACAAACTCATTTGAATTTATGCACATGCCTAAAAGGCATGTGCATTCGTGTGCAAAGCAATTGCACACCGTCCCCCTTTTTCCGCGGTTGACCTGGAAAACTATCCTCACATGCCGCAAGACATGCCCAAAAGGCATGTGCATCCCCAGGGGACAACACGACTGCCTAGATAAAAAAAGTGGTATTACCGCTGGGATCGTTTCTCAGCCACCGACCCCCCGGCTTGCCGCTCCCCTCCTGATTCCTTCATGGCCCAGTAACGCATCATCGCCATGATGCCGGGCTTCCTATCGTTCCGCTGCTGCATCCTCGCGGGTGCCATCTCCAAGAACGGGTTCTCCATCATCTCGCTGTTCAGCCGGTCGGTGATCTCATCGAATATCCTGTGGTATGCCCTGCAGTAAGGGTCGACCCCCCTTATTGCCCCGTCATGGGGGGCCATGGCATTATAGGGGCAGCCGCCACGGCAGTAACTGACGTGGGGACAGCCTGCGCACTCCCTGTCGACGTACCCCCGGAACTCCTGCAGGCGCTGCCCCACAGGGGACTCTGCAAGATCCGCAAGGGAAGGGCAGTCGGCAACGTTTCCCATAGCGTAACCTGGCATGCCGACGAACCTGTAGCAGGGGTAGATCGAACCGTCAGGCCCGACAGCGAACGTGCTCCCCATGCAGTCCACGAACGTGCAGACAGTTCCGTGACGGAAGAAGACGCACTTGCAGAGGTCGTTGATGTTCATGATCTCAAACGACCCCATGTTCTCGAGTGATACATCGAGGAGGTAGACGAGGAGCTCCCCATAGTCCTCGGGATCGAGGGCCCACTGCCCGGGGTTGTCGTTGCGAAGCGACGGCAGCGCGGGGTGGATCTTGAGCGTGAACCCGTTCTCCCTGAAAAACCGGATGATCTCCTCTTTTTTTCGGAAGGACCGCGATGTGAACGTGCAGATGAAACTCACCCGGAGCCCGTGGTCGCGGGCGATACGGTACCCCCTCATCGTCTTCTCGAAGTACCCGCCGCCACGCTGGACGTCGTTGATCCCGGCAGGGCCGTCGATGCTCGTCCCGATCGGGACGTGGTAGCCGGCAAGGATATCCGCGATCTCGGGGGTAAGGAGCCAGAGGTTGGACTG
>JAPXNX010000134.1:0-3697 GCA_033811795.1 Methanolinea sp.
CCGGCGTCCTTTGCATCCCCTATCAGGATGGAGATGATGCCTGCTGCAAGGAGAATATAGATCAGCGGGCTCTTGAACTGGTGGAGGACGACCTCGGCGAGACCGGGTTCCCGTCCTGTGGGCAGCTGGTTCTTCCCGTATTGTGTGAGGCGGAGCCGCGCCTCCTCGCTCGGGAGACCGGACGGGCTGGAGCGGAGCATCTCGTAGACCTTCTCGATGGGAAGGGCGTGCCAAGGCACGAAGTGGGAAGGAGCGTGCTCAGGTGTCATCACTCCGGTGACCCGCCTGGCTCTTTTTCTGGAGAAATGATCATCTCGCAGAACGGGTCGCCTCTGCAGCGGGCCATCGTGATCTCAATCGAGTACCTGGGATTTAGGGATGAAATGGCGCTTCTGACATAGGCCAGGCAGACAGAATGGGCCGCTCCAGGAGAGATATCGGGAGAAGCGCCTTCCCTGAACATCGCACACTCTGCAAGCCGTATTATTCCTTCCTTGGGAAAACCCTCAATGTACAGCGTCTCGAATGCCCGCCCGAAGAGGATGACTGAGACGGCACCGAGCGTCTCGACGAGGTTCGCCGCGTTTTCCCGGGCCAGAGAATACTCCTCTGCAACCCGCCGTACCTCGTCTCCGAGCAGAGAAAAAAGCCTCTCCCTGCCGGGGTACCCCGCTTCTGCAATGTCTTCCCTCCCGAGTTCGAGTACAAACCGGGTGAGCACTGAGGTCGTTATTGTCCACCGGGTTTGAGGGGAGATATCATGCAGTTGTACCAATCACGCACCTCCACGACCAGCAACGAGTGCCACGTGGCCCATGTGTTTACATGGATGGAAGGAAATAAAACACTTTTGTGAATTCGGTTGTCTTTTCTTGATAAGCGAGAACTTCGGCCTGTTTTTGGTACAGCCTGGTGTTGTTCGCTGCGATGGCAAGCTGATGATTCCCACCGTTTCCCCTGGAATGCAATTAATGTCCCTGGAGGACAACGTATTTAAGAAAAGTGCCGACATCCCAGTGCGGCTGCATGGCTGGCGTGGTTCCCGGAGACATTGGATGGAACTGACAATCCTCTACGATATCCTCACCATATTTGGGTTATCCCTTCTCGTGGGCCTTGCCTTCAACAGGCTGCGTATCCCCCCTATGATAGGGTACATCGTGGCGGGGGTCATAGCCGGGCCACACCTCCTCTCGCTGATACGGAGCCCCGCACAGGTGGACGTCCTTGCCGAGATCGGCATCATCCTCCTCCTCTTTTCGATCGGGCTCGAGTTCTCCTTCAGGCAGTTATGGGAGATCAGGAGCCTCGTCCTATCAGGAGGGAGCATCCAGGTCGCCCTCGCAACAGTTCTTGCGATGGCTGTTGCCCTTGTCATCGGCCGGCCCTGGAACGAAGCGATCCTTCTCGGGTTCGTCGTCTCCCTCTCGAGTACAGCAGTCGTCCTGAAGATCCTGCATGACCGGGGTGAGCTCGATACACCGCATGGGAACCTGACACTGGGGATACTCATATTCCAGGACCTTGTTGCCATCCCGATGCTGATGGCAGTCCCGTTCCTCGCCGGAACTGCAGGGAGCCTCGGAGAACCCATCTACGTCTTACTTTTCAAGGATCTCCTCTTCCTTGCAATGCTTATTGCGACCGCCAAGTGGGTGATGCCTGCGGTCCTCTTCCAGATCGCAAAGACCCGCAGCAACGAGCTCTTCCTCCTCTTCGTGATATGCGTCTGTTTTGGCGTTGCTGCCCTGGCGTCCTTTGCAGGGCTCTCCCTTGCGATGGGAGCCCTCCTTGCAGGCCTGCTCATCTCGCAATCGGAGTTCAGCCACCAGGCAATCAGCAGGATTGTCCCGTTTCGGGACATCTTCACCGCCTTCTTCTTCGTCTCCATCGGTATGCTCCTCGATGTCGGGTTTCTCCTCGAACACATGGACATCATTCCTGTCTTCCTCTGCATAGTTCTCGCCATCAAGTTCATAGCAGGGTCTCTAGCCCCTTTCGTACTCGGGTACCAGCTCCGTACAGTCATCCTAACCGGGATTGCCCTCATGCAGGTCGGGGAATTCTCCTTCATCATCACGAAGAGTGCCCTTGACTTTGGGATCCTCTCCCACGACGTTTACCAGGTCTTCCTCGTGATCGCACTCATCACCATGGTAGCAACCCCCTTTCTCATCTCTTTGAGCCAGCCTTTCGCCTCGTTCGTCTGTTCCAACCGGTTCATCCAGAGGGTGCTGCCCAGCCGGTGCCAGTGGGTTGCAACGGAGAAGAAGGTCGGGAGGTCCGGGCACCTCGTGATTATCGGGTACGGTGTGAACGGCAGGAACCTGGCAAGAGCTGCCCGCATTGGCGGTATCCCGTACGTGATCATCGACATGAACCCCGACTCCGTACGGAAGGCAAAAGAGGAGAACGAGCCCGTCATATATGGCGATGCGACCATAGAAGGTGTTCTAGACCATGCCGGCATCCGGCAGGCCCGGACAGCGGTCGTTGCCATCAACGACCCGGTCGCGACGAGGCGGATCGTCGGGCTCTGCCGCGAGATGAACCCAGGGATCTTCCTCGTCGTCCGCACCAGGTATATCATAGAGGTCCCAGTCCTCCGGGAGATCGGTGCCGACGAGGTGATCCCCGAGGAGTTCGAGACGTCGATTACGGTCTTTTCGCGAGTCATGCAGGCGTTTGGCATACCAGACGAGGCCATCTCGCGCCTCGTCCACGAGATCCGCTCAGAGGGCTACCAGTTATTACGGAGCCCCTCTTTTTCGCCACCCTCACCAGCCATCGGCATCCCTGGATTGGAGGTGCGGAACATCCGCGTGGCAGAGGGCGCACCCATCGCCGGGAAGACCCTCGGGGAGATGCTCCTGAAGAAGAAGTACGGCGTGACCGTTCTTGCCGTCCGGCGTAACGGGGCGATCATCCCCCATCCCGATGGGACCTGCGAGATAAAGGCTGGGGACGAGGTCGTTATCACAGGGACGGGAGAGAAGATCGCAGGGGCTATCTCCCTGTTCTCCCCGGACCACTGAAATGAGGGCCGTTCAATCAGGCAACGGCTGGGTTTTCCAAGTCTTCCTGTTACGGAATACCTGGGAAGTGTTTTTCCGAGGATAACGCGAACATGATTGGGATGGAAGGGATTATTGCATCCCCCGAGTTCCAGGTGAGCCTCCTCCTCTTTGCCGCTCTCGGCGGGTACCTCCTGGCGTCGCGCATCAACCAGTCCGCCGTGGTGGGCATCATCCTTGTCGGGCTCCTGATCGGGCCGAGCGTACTCGGCCTCGTCAGTTACAACGAGTTCGTCCGTGGCATAGCCCACCTCGGGACGGTCATCCTCCTCTTCGTCATCGGGTTCGAGTTCAAGCTCGAGGACATCGTCCGGCCCGCGTACGCGTTCATAGCACTCATCGGTGTTCTCGTCCCCTGGGCCGGAGGCTATGCCACTGCAATCTGGGCAGGGATGGAGTTCCAGACCGCGCTCTTCGTAGGGACTGCCCTCACGGCCACCAGTGTTGCGATCACGGCCAACGTTCTCCAGGAGATGAACAAGCTCCAGACGGATGCTGCAAAAGCTATCATCGGGGCAGCAGTCATCGACGATGTGCTCAGCCTTATCGCGCTCGCGATAACCGGTGACGTCGTGGCGGGGGCGTTTCACCCGTCAGTCATCCTATTCATCCTCGCAAAGGTC
>JAPXNX010000135.1:0-3681 GCA_033811795.1 Methanolinea sp.
CCCATCCAGGATGTGGCCCGTCCCGTCGACCAGGGCCACTTCCAGCGTCCACCGGAACTCTCCGGCAGTCTCGATGGCCTCGTTGATGGCCGCTGCGCTGTGCGCCGGGGCCGCAGTCTGGATCTCAGCGGCGAGGTCGTCCAGGATTGCTGCCCGTGCCAGGTTCAGCACGGAATACAGCTTGTTCGGGACGTAGGTGTGCTGCTTGAAGGTGTCGAAGGTTGCGCTACGTTCTGCCATGCTTCGTCACCTCAGGCGATCCTGTGCGTGTACTTGACGATCCGCACGTTCTTCGGCTCGTAGACTCTCAGCCAGTTGGCCGGGTCAGCGAGTTCGGCGTTGGTCGGGCTGGACCCGCCGACCACTGCATCGGTCCACCGGACCCCTCGCGGGTGCAGGAGGAAGTGCCGCCGGTTGACGAGGATGTCGTCGCCGGAGAGGGCGTCTCGGGTCGTCTCGGTCGGGACCGGGGCTCCCCCTTCACCGTAGCCGATCGCACCCTGCCCGAAGATGTAGGTCGTATATACCCCATTCGCGACCGGGCACCCGTCATCGACGATGACACGCTTCCCCAGGTAGGTCGGGATCTCGATACTCCCGGTGCTGTCCTTGGTGAAATCGATCAGGTCCTGCCGGGCGAGGTCGGCCTCCACGGCCGAGTGCATCAGGTACCCGGTCAGCTTGCTCTTCGCGTCGCCGAGGCACTGGATCGCGAGGATCGTGTTGTCGGCACTGATCCGGTCGTCCGTGTCGTAGACGTTCGCCGCCATGCTCGGGGCTGCGAACACGCCCGTGAGGATTGAGAGCAGAGTCACCTGCATCCGGCGAGCCCAGTACCCGGCGACCATCTGGCCGATCGTGGCCATCGGGTCGTCGCCGCTGAGGGCCTTGGCGAGGTCGTTAACGCTCCATGCCTTTCCACGCATGAGAAGCGCGGCGATGTCCTGGCCGGAGGTGATCCGCTCGACGTCGAGCGCGGCAATGTCCGAGAGGACCTCGTCGTCGCCGTCCAGGTCGTTCCAGAACGGCATGTTGATGAGCCGCCCCCCTGATGCTGCGAGGCTGTTCAGTTCATCACTGGTCGCTACGATCCCGCTCTGGTAGAGCGCGGAGAGTTCTGTAGTCTGCTGGACCACATACGGGTTGAATACTTCCGGGACAATGACGTCCGCAATTCTCGTCTTCGGCATAGTTTCCTCACTTCACCCCTGCCTCGGCCATGAATCTGGCAGCGGAGTCAGGGTCCTTGCGAAGGAGTTCTCCCTGTTTTGTCAGGTTGAAGGTCTCCTTCTTCCATGGGTTCTCCTGCGCCTGCGGGGGCTTCCCGGTACCTTCCGGCATCCTTCCCTTCAGATCGACCCCGAACAGGTAGGGGTCGCTCTTCTTGAGCGCCGCGACCTGCTCATCGAACCCGATCAGGTTCTCACCATCGAGTGAGATCTTCGACGCATCCAGCAGCGCCACCACCGCCTTGACATTCCGGGCGTCGGCTTTGGCAACCGCCCGCTCGATCGCGAAGGCGAACCGCTGATCCTTGAGCTGCTTCTCGTAGTCCTCCGTGACCTGCTTGTTCTTGGCCTGGAGTTCGGCGATCTGCGCTTTCAGGACCTCGTTGTCCTTTGCCCAGGTTTTCAGGTCCGCGAGCTGGGAGTCCCGCTCTTCGACCATCTCTTTGTAGCGATTCCGCTCGGCAATCACTTCGTCGAGGCGGCGTTTCGGGACCATCGGATCGTTGGGGTCCACGACAGTGACCTCCGTGTCTCCGAGCTTTTCCTTGACCTGCTTGTAGAGGTCGTCTCCCAGAATGTCTTTCAGAGTTTTAGGCATCTGCTGGCTCCTTTCCGCTGTTTCGCTTTTTTACGTGGTCGCGCCCACGAAAACAGGCCCGATCACGCCTCGGGCATGGCGATATAGTAGAATAGGCGGTAGAATTGAAAAATAGATGGGAAAATGACAGTTTTGACAGTATTGACAGATATCCAATCACACTGGAATGCTGTTCGGACGACCTCAATGACTTTGACGACTATTGACGCTGTTCAAATATACAAACTTCGAATCGCGTCCCATTTATCAGGAAACATCATCATCAACATGATCTTTTCCATTTTACACGTTGGGTGACACCGGTTCTTCATCCTGATCTTCTGCCACGCCCGTTCGAGACAGATCCGTTCCAACACACTAACGCAAACTAACTCATCCACAAACGCATCAACGTCACCGCCGGAACGCTCCCACAACATCGGGAGAAACAACGTCACCGTTCCACGGTTCCGGGCCTTCGACTGATATCCGGCAGATTTGGATGGGTGGAGGGAGACCCGGTATTCCGCATGGGTATCCTCGCACACTGGTGTGTCGCGGTCTGCCATCACACCACTCGCGCACCATCAACTGTCATCGAAGTCATCTCGATGACAGTGTTTCCGCCACCAACGCTTTTCGCTGTAAAGATAGCATGCACATCGTAACCTCTCCCATCGGCCGCCCGGTATACTGTCCCCCCGATCCGGTAGACCCGGGTATCCTCGCCGATTTTTCCTGGAGTCCCGAACCGGAGGTCGTGGTCCTCGACATCCGGCAGGAGTTTGTATCCGATGTGCTGCTCGGCGTACTTGACCGTGTCCTCCTTCACCCACTGTTCTTCGGCATATGTCGACGTGCAGCCGGCGGTCATCGTGATTGCCAGCAACAGGGGCAACATGATCCATGTGGTCTTCTTCATGACCCTACCTCAATGACCATTACGCACCGGCAGTTTATATCATCTTCGGCCGTTCCTAGGGCCCCGGGGTGCGGGCCGACCCCTCCGGTGAGGTCGTTCACGAAATCCTCATCATAGGGGATAGCGTTCTCCTTGCTATACTTCCGGCCCATATGGCGGTGCCCGGAGCGCACCCGCTCGTCGTCGCTGTCCTTCCACCATTTCAGGAGAGACACGCCCCCTTTTGCGGCGACGTCGAGCGAGGCTTTCTTCCCGGCCTCCATGCACCGATGCGCCTCGGTCCGGACGATCCGATTGGCCTTGCCTGCATCGATCTCCAGGGCTGTCTGGAGCCGGCCGGCGATGTCCCGGTAGCGGTCCCCTCTGACCAGCCCCCGGGTTATCTCCTGCCGGATTGTGGTGATCGTCTCGTAGCGCCGGACCGCCAGCCGCTCGTTCAGACTGAGGCCGCTGATGGGGTTCTGCAGGATCTCGCTGACGATCTCAGGTTTCAGAATCGCTCTGATCTTGCGGCCGGCAGCCTCCTCCAGCGCCCCCCGGGTGCCCTCGAATGAGGTAGTGACGGTCTTCCGGAGCCCGGCCCTGATCTCGCCCGCGACGAGCCCGGAGTACTTCCGGGTGATCTCCTCGATATCTGCGTTCAGGGTGTCGATACGCCCATACCGCACCATCTGCGAGTATGTCAGGGTCCCGTCGGCGAGCGAGTAGCGATCGTATGTCCGCTGGAGGACCGCCAGGATCTCTCGGAGCATCTGCCCGTACTGCCGGCCGACATCCTGCTCGGCAACCCGGGTTAGTCTGACTATCTGCTTGTCGAGCCTAAGAAGCGCCTTTTCCATGGTCCTACGCCTCGGTCTTGAAGAAGAGGGTGAAGTGGGGCATGATTACACCCCCGCTTCCGGCTGCTCGCCCCCACTCTCCTGCTCATCGCCCTCCTGCAGGTACCTGGAGAG
>JAPXNX010000136.1:0-3590 GCA_033811795.1 Methanolinea sp.
ATCCTGTCATGCTTCTTCCGCATGGAATCTGAGACGAGGCCGATGACGAGCGAGACTGAAACAAACATGCCTGCGCGTAACGTGGGCTCAAACCCGATAGTCCCTGAGAGGAAGAGTGTATCTGCCAGGTAGAGGGCGGAGAGGAAGAGGGCGATGGGGATGCCCCGAAGACCGTACCAGACCGCCCCGAGCACGATGGGGAAATAGAAGAAGTGCGAATAGACCGTCTCCATGCCGAGGGCGACGTGCACGGCCAGCTCGAGGGCGACCGACACGACGACAAGGAACGCCAGCACGGCGGGCCTGAAACGGTGCAGCTCGGGATGTTCCATCCAGTTAGGATCACACCATCCCCCGATAAAACCTCTGTGACGGGCGGGAAAGGGATGCCCGGAACCGGCAATAGTGCAGTGGTTCACCGGCCGTTCAGGGAGCCTTCAGTGCCTTCCCCTGTCGCGACCATTATGCATTCTTCCGTGGTCCCCAGGCGCACCGCTGCCCCGCACATGCCGGGAACGTAGGAGAACGCCTTGCCCGAGTTCACCATGATCGCCCGGAACCGTTCCATCGCGGGCGAGACGACCATGCAGGTGTCTGCAAAGACGCGTGCACCGCTCGACTCGATGGCAGCGACCTCCTCGCGGTGACTCTCGATGACTCCCCGGGACGCAAAAACGTACAGCGGGATCCTCGCCACCTTCCCTGCAAGGAGGCTTGCGATCGTGCCGAGTTCCGCGGGGGAGCAGTGGGGGCAGCCGAGAGCCACCGCCTCGACGGGGGTGTCCCGGAGCACCGCCTCGATCTCCCTCCTCTCGACCGTGATGACCTCGAGATCGGCAGTATTGTAGGAGAAGATGCGGGCTTCCGGGGTGATCCCGGCCACGTGGAACAGGGCGACTGCCCCGGACGCCGCCATCGCCGCCCCGAGCGCCTTCAACTGGTCCCTGCCGGGAGAGATCCCCTCGAAAAGGGGGATCTGCCCCCCGACGAGTTTCCCTGAAAGGTAGCCGATCGCCCCGAACAGGGCTGGGTCATGGAGCGCCGCCCCGTCTTCCACGCGCACGACCAGATTGGGGCGGCGGTTCGGAACGAGGTGCAGGCCGTACTCCGGCGTTCTCCCGGTGATTGCTGCGGCGAGGGCCCCGGGACCCCCCTCGCGGTTCGTCCTTGCGCCGATCACGGAGTTCGCGTAAACGACGGCAGACGACTCCGACCATGCGAGGTGCTCGCCGTACCGGGTCATGTAGAGGTAATACGGTGTGCAGGTACACTCGAGAGCTACACCGAGCCTCCGGTAGGCAGCGATGACCTTCTCCTGTGCCTGCGCGAACCCGGGGTCGATCCCCATCTCCCGCCAGCGGTCCCTGTCCATCCCCACCGGGTTGAGGACGGTCGGGACCGCGACCCTCGCGTCCAGCTGCTGCAGCCACTCGAGGCCGTACCTCCCAATCGTCTTGTAGGACGCCCCGCTCACCTGGGCGCTCCGGATGGGGATGAGCCGCTCTGCCCCGTATACCTTCCCGAGGCCGACGAGCAGCTCGAGCATCCTGGCCCGGGTCTCGCCCTGCTCACCGGCAAGGACAGCCTCTTCCTCGGGTGTGAGTATCATACTCCCCCCTTACCAGGCCGCCCTCGCGAACTCATGCTCCCGGCCGAGGGGCACGGTCGCGTCCACGCCCACCTTCACGTTCGTTCCATCGGCCATGCGGCACGGGTCTAGAGATGACCCGCGGGCACCCGGGATCACGACGATGTCCCTGTCACCCCTGACCCGGGTCGCGATGGCATACTCGACCTCTGCAGGGTCCGCCGGGTCGATATCCTCGTCCACGACGACCACGTGCTTGAGGGATGTGTGCGCCGAAAGGGCTGCGAGGATGGCGTTCTTCGCGTCGCCCTGCGTGCTCTTGCGGACCTGGATGACCGCGTGAAAGTACCCGCAACCCCCTGTCGTGAGGACGACGTTCTTCGCAGTCGTCACAGAAGAGACCGCCCGGAAGATGATCGGTTCGTACGGCACCCCCATCAGGACGCGGTGCTCGTTCCCGCCGGGGAGGATGCTGTGGTAGATGGGGTCCCGCCTGGTATACATCCCCGTGAACCGGATGACCGGCTGGAGCCTGACGCTGTCGTAGGTCCCCGTGATGTCCACGAAGGGGCCCTCCTCCGCCGTCTCGGCCCCGATGAACCCCTCGAGCACGACCTCGGCCTCGGGGACGCAGACGCCGTTTCTGCACCTGTGGACCCTCAGCTCTCCGCCCATTAGCTCTGCAGCGAAAGCGAGTTCTTTTCCACTCGGCACGCGGGTGCAGCTGGCAAACGTGACTGCGGGGTGGACCCCGATCGCGACGGCCACCGGCAGCACGTCGCCGTTGGCAATAGCCTCCCTGTGCATGGTGAACGTATGCCTGCCCTCGACGAGCCTGGCAGCGACCCTGTCGGGGCCGAGCACGAGCATCCTGTGGATCGAAGCGTTCTCGACACCCCCGTAGGATGAAAAGACGATCCCTGCAGTGATGTACCGGCCTGCGTCGCCAGGAAAGAACTTCATCACGGGCAGGCGCGAGAGATCGGCTTTCCCCATGGGGAGCGGGTCTTCCCTCACGATCCTCCCCCCGTAAGTGGCCTGCGCCAGCTTCGACGCGATCTCCCTCTCGTCCATCCCGAGCGCAAGGCCGAGCGCCTTCCTCGTCGCCGTGAGGTTCATTGCGGCACGCCCACCGGGGAGGTCGTGGAAAAAGAGGAGTGAGTCCGTGCGGCTCGCCATCTGCGGGGCGCCGAACTCCCCCTCCGGGCGTTCCTCGACATCTGTGACCATCCCCCTCTCCCTCATCGACTCGATGAACTCGCGCATGGATGTCCCGGTCCCTTCCATGCGGTAAGGTGGAACCTCCCGTCAGATAAACCTGCAAGCCTTTCTGAAGGGCTCGATACGTTTCCGGAAAAATAGCCCGGCTGTTCAGGTGCGCGGCGGGTTGTAGAAGCGGTACCTGAACTGGGCTTCTTCCAGGGCCCTGGCGCTCGCCGGGTCGAGCTCTCTCCGGGCCGCCCGCACGATCTCGTTGAGGATATTCTTCTCCCGCAGGACATCGTAGTCCCCTTCCCGAAGCTCGTTGAAGAAATCGAGGAGTTCGTTGACGTGGCCGAGCAGATCGGGACCTGCAACCAGGTTGACCCGGTTCAGGACGAACGCGAGGTTCCTCTTGGCCATGTCAAGGGCGTAAGCGTCATCTCCCGCGATCCCTATTCGTGTCACTGCACGGAGGAGTTCATCGTAAACCTTCAGTTTCTGCCTGTTCTGCACGAGGCGGCGGTCCATGCTCTCCGAGTAGATGTATGCTCCGGAAAGCGCGGCGGCGACTGCCACCACCCCCATGGTGACCACTATCCAGTACTCGATCACAGTGACTCCCGACCACTCTTTTGGGGCTTTCCTGTTATAAGCATTCTTTTTTCTTCCAGTGCGGGTTGGATCACGGGAAGAGCGGCTCCTGCGTCGTCAGGGGCCTGACGCGGAGGATATCGGCCGCGATCTCCCCGACTTCCTCGCGGAACTCTGCAGGGGTATAGACCCCGAGACGCCACTGGCC
>JAPXNX010000137.1:0-3567 GCA_033811795.1 Methanolinea sp.
GCTCGCAGGTGAGGATCGCGTAATACGCCTCGCTCTTGTACGAGTAGTTCTCGGAGATGAGGGAGGTGCACCCCCCGTGCTGCACGGGATAGACATGGTCGCGGGCGAGGGAGAACCCCCGTCTCCTCCCTCCTGCTGCGGGGGCCGACCCGGCCGGTGCAACAGCGGTCGCGGCGCCGAGAGGCACTTCGTTCATGCAACGACACCCCCTGGCCCCTGCAGCCAGGCAGCAGAAAAGGATCTCTCCCCCGGGGACTGCAATGGAAAACAGCCGGGACTCACCCTATTATGGGGGTCATCATCGTTTTCGGTTTCCGGTTCTGACATGAGACCACGGGCCGTGCCATCGGGACGGCCTCCGTCCGGTATTACTGAGTGGTTGCATGGGGAACGTTTAAAGTTTTGTGGTCGGACGGGCACAGGATCCCGGAACCGGACCCGCAGGGGAGGTTTTTGCCTTCCGTGCGGGCAGCGCGCCCACCCATGGGGAACGACCGGGTAGGACACCCATCGGCACCTGTCGTTCCATTGCCCGCGTAGCGATTCGGGCCATGTCCTTTCACTTGAACTCGACCCGCTCCCCGGTCACCATGTAGTGGACCTTTTCTGCTATCTTACAGGAGTGATCGGCACACCGCTCCAGGTACCGGGCGGTCATGAGGTAGTTCATGCACGGCGTGATCGTGCGGGGGTCCTCCATCATGTACGTGACCCCCTCGCGGAAGATGGTCTGGCGGAGGGCATCCACCACGTCGTCCCTCTCGGAGTGGTGTGCGATCCTGTCGAGGTCGCATGTCTCGTATGCGCGGAGAGAATCGTCGATCATCGAAAGGACGAGGTCTCCCATGTGGGGCAGGGAGAGGGCCGTGACAAGGTCGAACGTCTGGGCGTCGCCGAGGGACAGGACGACACCCGCTATATCCTTGCCGTACCGCCCGATCCGCTCGGCCGAGGTGATGACCTTGAGGGCGCAGGCGACTTCCCGCATATCGCGTGCGACCGGCTGGTACAGGGCGATCGTCCTGTACGCCTCTTCCTCCAGCGTATCGTTCTCCTTGGAGAGCCTCGTCTTCCTCTCCTTCACCTCCCTGGCGAGGTCCATGTCGCCTCCTCCGAGCGCCAGCATCGCATCGGACAGCATCTGTTCTGCGAAGAGTCCCATCCCAAGGACCCCGGATTTCAATTTCGCCAGGTCTCCGTGGAACTTGTCCTTCATCGGTCCATCATCCTCCCTAGCCGAACCTTCCCGTGATGTAGTTCTCCGTCAGCTCGTTCTTCGGGCTCTCGAATACCTGCACCGTCTCTCCGAACTCGACCAGCCGCCCGAGGTACATGAACCCGGTGCAATCGCTCACGCGGGCTGCCTGCTGCATGTTGTGCGTCACGATGATCACGCAGTACTGCTTCTTCAACTCGTCGATGAGCCCCTCCACCTTCGCCGTGGCAATCGGGTCGAGCGCCGAGCACGGCTCGTCCATCAGGATGACCTCGGGTTCGACTGCGAGGGTCCGGGCGATGCAGAGCCTCTGCTGCTGCCCACCCGAGAGGCTCGCTGCCGGCCGGGAGAGCCGGTCCCGCACCTCGTCCCAGAGCGCTGCACGCCGCAGGCTCACTTCCACGATCCGATCCAGTTCATCGCGGTCGCGGACGCCGTGGACACGCGGCCCGTATGCCACGTTCTCGTAGATGGACTTAGGGAAGGGGTTCGGCTTCTGAAAGACCATGCCGATGCGCCGGCGCAGGGTGACGGGGTCCGACCCGTTTTCGTAGATGTTCCTGCCGTGGAAGACGACCTTTCCCCCGATCCTGCACCCGGGCAGGAGGTCGTTCATGCGGTTGAAGCAGCGGAGGAGAGTCGATTTCCCGCAGCCGGACGGCCCGATGAGAGCCGTGACCTTCCTGTCCGGGACCTCCACCGATACGTCCTCGAGGGCCATGGTCTCTCCGTACCACAGGCTCAGCCTGTCAGTTGCGATGATGGTGCTGCTGTCCATGGAGTCACCCGTACGTGTTTTTCTGGTAGTGTGTCCGGACCCCTATCGCGAGTGCATAGAAGAGGATCACGAGGAGGAGGAGCACGACGGCGGTTCCGTACTCGTTCGCCTCGGCCCCCGGGACGCTCGTTGCCAGGATGTAGAGGTGGTACGGGAGGGCCATGACCGGCGAAAACAGGGAGTCGGGGAGGAAACGCTGGGAGAAGACGACCGCAGTGAAGAGGATGGGGGCCGTCTCCCCTGCAGCGCGCCCGATGGAGAGGATGGCGCCCGTGACGATCCCCGGGATGGCCGGCGGGACGACGACGCGAAAGACGGTCTGCCACTGCGTTGCCCCGAGGGCGAAGCTCCCCTCGCGGAGCGATGCAGGGACGCTTTTGAGGGCCTCCTCTGTCGTCCTGATGATCGTGGGGAGCACCATCAGGCCGAGGGTGACCTGCCCCGCGATGAGGGAGACCCCGAATTTCAAGAAGAGGACAAGGAACGAGAAGCCGAATAGGCCGAAGACGATAGAGGGCGTCCCGTTCAGGAGCTCGGTCCCTGTCCGGACGATCCTCGTCAGCCGCCCCTCGGCCCTGTACTCGGAGAGGTAGATCGCGGCGCCGATTCCAATGGGAAGGGCTAACGCTATTGCCCCGGCGACGAGGTACAGTGTCCCGACGATCGCCGGGAAGATCCCTCCGCCCCGTCCGAGGTCGCGGGGGGGTTCGGTGAGGAACTCAAGGGAGAGGGCGGGTAGTCCCTTGACGAGGATATCCGAGAGGATGACGGCCAGGATCAGGAGGACGGACGCGGTGGCGGCGAAGAGCAGGGAGAACGCGATCTTCTGGGCGGCCGCAGGGGGGACCCTCTGCCATGACAGCGCGAGGAGGGAGAAGAGGAGAGCGCACCCGATGTAACCGGCGAGTCCTGCCACGGGGAGCCCGATGAGCGAGAGTACCCCGACCAGGAGGGCCCTCCCGCCCTTCTCCCGGGTCCGGGTCCTGGCAGGGACCAGCGACTCCCTGCCGTGCCCGGGCGTCGCAGAACCGGCCCCCCTCCCCTGTGCATACCCTTCCCTCATCCACCCGACGATCCGGGTCGCCGCGAGGTTGACGAGGAGAGTGATGACGAGCAGCACGACGGCGACACCGAAGAGGGCATGGTAGTGCATGCTCCCGGCTGCTGCCTCCCCCATCTCGATCCCGAGCGTCCCGGTGAGCGTCCTGACCGGTGAGAGGACGTTCCATGGGGGCGAGGGCACGATCGCGGCGTTCCCGGTCACCATCATGACGGCCATGGTCTCCCCGATCGCCCTGCCCATACCGAGGATCACGGCAGCCGATATCCCGGGCAGGGCGCAGGGCACGAGGACCCGGGAGATCGTCTGCCAGTGCGTCGCGCCGAGGGCGAGGCTCCCTTCCGCGAACTCTTGCGGCACGCACGACAGGGCATCCTCGGACACGGTGACGATGGTCGGCAGTGCCATGATGCCGAGGATGATCGAGCCTGCGAGCCAGGACTCCCCCGAGGGGACACCGAAGGCCACGCGGACCCAGCCGGTGAGGACGATGAGGCCGAAGAACCCGTAGAC
>JAPXNX010000138.1:0-3561 GCA_033811795.1 Methanolinea sp.
GCCATAGCGACCCCCGACCTCCGGTGGGTACAGGTAAACAGGAAGTTCTGCGAGATGCTCGGCTATACCGGGGATGAACTGGGCTCTCTCTCCTGGATGGACCTGACACCGGAAGAAGACTGGCCAGGAGAGTGTTCCAGCCTTGAGCGGGTCCTTTCCGGTGACAAGCCGTCCCTGACACTCGAGAAGAGGTTCCGGCGAAAGGATGGTACATGTATAGATGTCGAGGTCTCGGCAATGCCTGTCAGGGGGGAGACAGGGGAAGTGGAATACTTTGTTGCCCTCGTCAACGATGTATCGGGCCTGAAACGAACTGAAAAAGAACTCCTCGCATCGAACGAGCAGATGTCTGCCACGCTCGAGGAACTCAGGGTGACCCAGGACTCGCTCAACGAGTACTGCCGACGGCTGGAAAGGGAGGAGCAAGCCCTCCGGAAGAGCGAAGCCAGGTTCAGGGCAATGGTGGAGTCTGCCCCAAGCCTCCTCCTCATCATGGACAGGGAGGGCCAAATCACCTACGTAAGCCCCCACAGCCTGACCTTCACGGGGTTTACCCCCAAAGAGCTCCAGGAGATAGGTTTTGGCATCATTCACGAGAAGGATGCCGCACGTGTCAGGGACATGGTCTTTCGCTGTATAAAGGAAGGGACAGGATTCGGGGATCTCGAGTTCCAAGCAAGGAAAAAGGACGGGGGGACGTGGTATGCATCAGGTTCCATGGAACCACTGCAGGACGAGAAAGGAGACCTGGCCGGGCTCCTCGTGCAGATAGTGGACATTTCCTCCTCAAAAGAGGCAGAAACTGCCCTCCTGCAGAGCAGGGAGAGGCTCCGCGAAATCGTGGAGACAGTCAGTGACGTGGTCTTCTCGGTCGATTGCGAGGGAAAAATCATCTATGCAAGCCCTGTCGCGGAACGCGTTCTCGGATACCAGCCGGAGGAGCTTTGTGGACGTATGTTTGCCGACCTCCTGCTGCCAGAGGATGCTGACGAGGCCCTCCAAAAATACGCTGCATTCAGGATGGGGCAGGTGACGGGGCCACTAGCGCTCGAGGGGAGACTCATCACAAGGGGGAGTGAAGCACGGTGGTGCCGCCTGTCCCTGCGGTCCATCGAGAAAGAGGGGCATTTTTCGGGATGCACCGGGACGCTCACCGACATCCACGACCAGAAAATAGCATTGGAGGCATTGCACGAGAGGGAGGCCCTTCTCCAGGGGATATTTGAGGCTGTTCCCGTGGGCATTGGCCTCGTCAAGGACCGGGTCCTCCTCTCCGTCAACGATTCGTTATGCCGGATGACCGGATACACCCGCGAGGAACTCTTGGGGAAGAGCAGTCGCAGTCTCTATTTCACAGAGGATGAGTTCGAGAACGTCGGCAAAAGAATAGGCAGTCGCCTCTGTGAGACCAGCGGAGAGACGGTGGAGAGCAAGTGGGTCCGAAAGGACGGGTCAGAGATCACTGTGCTCATCAGTACATCGCCCATCGACCCTGGCGACCCCTCATCTCCAGTTGTCTTCTCGGTGATGGACATAACAAGGCAGGAGGCCCGGAAGGCCGATTTGCTCGAGAACGAGCTGTTGATGCGCTCATTCGTCAACGCAATTCCAGGCCCTGCATTCCTCGTCGGGAAGGGTGGAGAGATCGTCACCGCGAACAGGGCATTCTGGGAACGCCATGGAAAGGGGGTGGGCTGTCCACCCGGGACTCCGATAACATCCCTGATCGACAAGGAGACGGCTCAGGCAATCATGGACCGGGTGGATGATGCACTCCGGCTGGGAAAGAGGTCCCGGTTCGAGATGGCGCACAGCTCCTCCTCCCTCCTCGTTGACATCTGTCCTGCCTGCGACTCGCATGGGGTATTCTCCCGTGCAGCAGTCTTCTTTGTCGACATCACGGACCACAAGAGAGCGCAGGAGACGCTTGCACAGTATAACAGAAAACTTACCCTGCTTTGCAGGGTCATCCGCCACGACGCAGGGCCCCTCCTCGCAGCACTCCGAAACTACCTCGGCCTCATGGAGAAACAGACAGAAGACCCTCTCGTTCGCACCTACATTTACAAGGAAGAGCGCAACCTTGACATACTCGAAAACGTCCTTGCACTTGCAGGGGACTGCCATGCAACAGGTATGCAGCCCCCCGCCTGGCAGGACGTGGGTACCGTCATAAAAAAAGTCGCCGGCGTGCATGACCTTCGGAACGTCACCATATACCTCGATTGCGGCGGCCTCATGGTCCTTGCAGACCCGCTCCTCGAAAAAGTCTTCTCTGTACTGATCCAGAACTCGCTCCAGCACGGTGGCAGGGTCACCCGCGTATCATTTTCGTACCGGAAAGAAGGTGACGGGATAGTCCTAGTCTGCGAGGACGATGGTGCAGGTATCGCCCAAGACCGAAAAGAGGTGATCTTCGAGGGTGAGGCAGGAGAAAACAAGGGGTCCGGTCTCTTTTTTGCCCGCGAGATCCTCTCGATGGCAGGATTTTCCATCCGGGAGACCGGCAATCCTGGAGAGGGCGCCCGTTTCGAGATCGGGATGCCCCGGGGCTCGTTCCGGATTGACACGGATGGCGAGGGAGGCGCGGAGTAGTCACGAAAGTCTTGCCCGAACGACCGGAAGTGGACCTGCACACCCCCGGTTTTTGAAAAATTGGAAGGTCCCGGCCATCCAGGCCGGTTCCTATCTCGCGGTCTAATCCCGGAAAAAACTTGATCAGACTTCTTCTACGTCATCTGACTGGCAGGAAGGACATACTGGGTGCTTTCCCACACCCTTGAACTTCTCGCCGCATTCCTTGCACCGGTAGTCCTTCCCCTTGACCCTCTCCGGGGGAACCTCAAGGTCAACCGGGCCTCCGACAGTGCACATGAACCAAGTCACCTCACTAACAGGGATGGGGAGAATATGATATAAGGTTAACTCACGCGGCTTTCGCTCCAGCCCGCGGTCTATTCCGTTGGGGCAGGTACCACTCACCGCGGCCACGCGTTCCGGGAGAGTGCATCCCGGTAGGCCCGGTGGGCAAGCACGACGATATGGACAAGTTGCGGTTTTTTCCTGCACTTTGCAAGGAGCCGGGCAGGGGGCGAGTCGTCCATTCCTCGGATACCTGAACCTGACGGGGTTAAAAGAAGGTGATATTGTCTTTTGGATCCGGACATGAGTGGAGTATACATCGCATTTTCGCGTCCCGGTTACGGGGCGAGCAGCTGGACCATGGGTACGGCGGCAAATGTCATGATCGCCAGCACCATTTTCAGAGTGTCTTTCATCTTTCGGCACCTCGACACCTTCTTGGAAGGGACACGCATTTAAATTTGGTGGATACTCGTGGTTCAACGAAATGACCAGGTTATTATCGGCCTGGCACAAGGGGGCAAGTCGCATGGGCAGGACATGTTACTCCTACTCTCCTGCGCCCCGGGCATCGCGATGCCAAGCCACTGCCGTTTGGAACTGGCAGACCCGGGGAGTGCGGATGGCCGGGTCAGGCATTGTCATCTCGGGTACTGCCATTCTCCCCTCTGAATCGGTTTTCGAGGTCCGTGATATCCC
>JAPXNX010000139.1:0-3533 GCA_033811795.1 Methanolinea sp.
GTTCATGATCTCGTCCAGCCGGAGCCCGATTGCTATCTTTGCCGCGACCCTTGCGATGGGATACCCCGTCGCCTTGGAGGCGAGGGCGGACGACCGTGAGACGCGGGGGTTGACCTCGATGACACGGTATTCGCCGTCCTTGTACGCGAACTGGATGTTGCACCCGCCCTGGACATCGAGCGCCCTGATGATCCTGATTGCAGCGGACCGGAGCGCCTGGAACTCGTCGTCCCGGAGGGTGAGGATGGGCGCGACGACCACGCTCTCACCCGTGTGGATCCCCATCGCGTCCACGTTCTCCATGCCGCACACGATGATGCAGGTATCCGCGGCATCGCGCATCACCTCGAACTCGATCTCCTTCCACCCGACGACCGACTCTTCGACCAGCACCTGGTGGATGCGCGACCGGGTGAGCCCAATCTCGACGACCCGGGAGAGTTCCTCCTTCGTGTACGCGATACCCCCACCGGACCCGCCGAGGGTATAGGCGGGCCGGATGATCGCAGGGAGCCCCACGGTCCGAAGCGCCTCCTCGAGCTGGTCCATGCGGTTGAGGATCATGCTCCTCGGGACCGGCTCCCCTATCCGCTCCATGAGCGCACGGAACTTCTCCCGGTCCTCCCCCTGGTATATCGCCTCGAGGGGGGTCCCCAGGATCTCGACACCCGCAAGTGCGCCGCGTTCCGCGAGCTCGGCGGTCATGTTGAGTCCCGTCTGGCCACCCATGCCGGAGAGGATGCCATCGGGCCTCTCTTTCTGGATGATCTTCTCGATGATGTCCGGCTTGATCGGCTCGATATATATCTCGTCGGCCATCTCGGGGTCCGTCTGGATGGTGGCGGGGTTCGAGTTGACCAGGACGACCCTGACGCCCTCTTCACGGAGCGCCCTGCATGCCTGCGAGCCCGAGAAGTCGAACTCGGCTGCCTGGCCGATCTGGATCGGTCCCGAGCCTATCAGCAGGACCTTTTTGATATGGGGTTTCTTCGGCATCAGGACAGCCTCCGGAACATCGTGTCGAAGAAGGGGATCTCGGTGTCCCTCGGCCCGCCGTGGGCCTCGGGGTGGAACTGGACGCAGGTGATGTCGAGGTACGTGTCCTCGAACCCCTCGAGCGTCCCGTCGTTGACGTTTTCATAGATGACGGACGCCCCCTCGGGGAGGGTGTCGGCATCGACGGCGTACCCGTGGTTCTGGGTCGTGATGTAGATGCTCCCGTCCTTGTACCGGACAGGCTGGTTCGTGCCGCGGTGCCCGAACTTCATCTTGTATGTCTTCGCGCCGAGACCGAGGGCGCAGACCTGGTTTCCCATGCAGATGCCATAGATAGGGAGCGTACCTGCGAGTTCCCTGACGCACCGCACCGCATGCGCGGCAGCGACCGGGTCCCCGGGTCCGTTGCTGATGAAGAGCGCATCCGGCCTCGATTCCATCACCTGGTCCGGGGTGCAGTCATGGGGGTAGACAAAGACATCGGCGTCCCTGTGCCGGAGGCTGACCAGCATGTTCTTCTTCAGCCCGAGGTCGATGAAGGCGATCCTTTTCCCCTTTCCCGGCATGCGGTATGGTTGCCGGCAGGAGACATCCGGGACGAGCGGGACCCCGGAGAGGGGGGGCGTCCCCCTCGCCAGCTCGATGGCGCGGTCGCAGTCGTCGTCCCCAACGACGAGCCCGGCCCGCATCGACCCCTTCACCCTCGTCCTGATCGCGAGCATCCGGGTGTCGACTCCCTGGATCCCGAGGAGCTGGTTCTCCTCGAAGAAGCTCGAGAGAGATGGCTGGGCCTCGGGGACGGGGCAGGCCTCCCGGACCACGCACCCGCGTGCCCAGACCCTTGCTGACTGGAAGTTCATCCTGTCGACGCCGTAGTTCCCAATCGTCGGGAACGTGAACATCAGGATCTGTCCATGGTAGCTCGGGTCCGTGAGTGCTTCCATGTAGCCGCCCATCTGGGTCGAAAAAACGAGCTCGCCTGCACATTCCCCCTCGCTCCCAAACCCTTCACCGGCCACCCACGTGCCGTCTTCGAGGCCCAGAACCGCCTTCATGATTTCCATAGAAGGTGTGCGGGAATAGTTTTAATAGGTGTCGGGAGCGAAAAAAGGCGGGATCGTCTCCTTTTTCCCTTGCGATCCCGGTTCACCGGTTCCATTGGTGGAGTGGCAGACAGGGGGGACAAAGGGGCTGGTTTTCTTGCTGCATCAGACCTCCTGGAAGAGGCAGAAGAGGTCATCGAAGTCTATGCGCCTGTTCTGGTTGTAGTCGAACGGATTCGGCGTGGTATTTCCCTGGATCCATTCGATGTGAATGAAATAGAGGACAACGTCGTCGAAGTCGGTCCGCCCGTTTCCGTTGATGTCCTCGCAAAATCCGTCGTTATCGGGGTCGCCAGGCAGTGCGTCCTGCCCGGGAAAGGAAACAAGGGTAGGGGCCAGGAGCGCCACGCGATCGGGTCTGCACATAGAAGCAGTTCCTGCTCCTGACCCGACTGTCAGGTTAACGGTATAATTCCCTGGGTGGCGATAGAGGTGAACCGGGTTCTGCTCATCCGAGGTGTTCCCGTCTCCAAAGTCCCAGGACCACGAGGTGACATCATGGCTGGACAGGTCCGAAAAAGAGACTGCGAGCGGGGCAAACCCAGAGTCCGGGGTGCAGTTGAAATCAGCGACGGGTAACGGGGGGATGTCCGGTGTTACAGTCGGAGTGGGTCCCGGGGTGAATGTCGGACCCGGCGTTGGTGTTGCAGTCGGGGTTGGAATGCGGGACACGGTGAGGTCCAGCCACCTCGTGACCCCTGGAAAGTACAGTGCGGTCTCGTCTGCCCGCTGGCCGTTGACAGAGAATGAGATCGCTACAAGATCATTTCCCGCAAGATCCCCCTCGAGTGGCTGGACGACCAACTTGTCTCGGAACATGCAGTCGCTGGCATACACCCCTCGCTCCGTCGTCACGATACTCCCCCTTACATTCCCGTTAATCATGGCGGTGACAATAGTGCCCGGAGGTGCAGGACTGCCATACAGTGTAACCGATCCGAAAAACTTGCAGGGGAGAGGTATATCCGCCTCCACATCCGCAGGGAGATAGCAGAGGAGAGCGCAGATCAAGATACCGGCAAGAATATTTCCTGTTTTGTGAATCTTCACACCTCCAGCCTTTTTCCCGTAGACCGTCTTAATATAAAAAGATTCTCTCTTTTCCTGGGCATTTCCCCTCCGATTAGAAAAAGGGGGGCGGGTATGGGAAGAAGAACTGGGCAAGGGGGCGACAGCCCCCGCTCATACCCAATTGGCTCTTCGCTAACTTGAGTGGGGAATCAAGTATGAGTGGGGGCTCTCCGCCCCCACACTCCCGGTGCGATACACCCCGCCGCCCCCAAAAGGGCGCCCTGGCGGCAGTTCAGTGACTAGCAAAACCAGGAAAATCACAATACTTGTACAGGCTCATGGATTCAGAGCCCAATGTTCATACCACTTGAACTGACGAAGAGCCACTCAATTACCCGCTCAAAGCAACAAAGGACCTGACCT
>JAPXNX010000140.1:0-3461 GCA_033811795.1 Methanolinea sp.
GTATGACCCTTCCGCTCTGAAAGGAAAGTTGCTCGGCCTCCTCTTCTTCGAACCGAGCACGCGGACGCGGATGTCATTCGCGGCGGCGATGGCGCGCCTCGGGGGGGACTTCCTCTCCATGGACAGCGTGGAGGCAAGTTCCATGGCGAAGGGGGAGACCCTTGCAGACACTATCAGGGTCGTGAGCGGCTACGTGGACGCGATCGTGCTCCGCCATCCAAAAGAGGGGGCCGCCCGGCTTGCTAGCGAGTTCGCCCAGGTGCCGGTGATCAATGCCGGGGACGGCGCAGGGCAGCACCCCTCGCAGACCCTCCTCGACCTGTTCACAATCCGGCAGTCCATGCCGCTTGAGAAGATCCACGTGGGCCTCCTCGGCGACCTGCGGTACGGGCGGACCGCTCATTCCCTCGCCCATGCCCTCTCCCTCTACAACGTGACGATCCATGCCATCACGCCCAAGGGCCTCGAACTCCCGGCAGGGCTCGCGGGAGAGCTCCGCGATGCCGGGACCGAGGTTGTCGAGCACGGGGACATCGCATCGTGCGTCCGCGAACTCGACGTGCTCTACGTCACGCGGATCCAAAGGGAGCGTTTCCCGGACGCCGCCTCCTACTTCAAGGTCGCATCGAGCTACAGGGTGACGCCCGAACTGCTCACCGGGACAAAAGATCGCTTCATCGTCCTCCATCCACTCCCCAGGCTTGACGAGATAGACCCCCGCGTCGACAGCCTCCCGTGCGCCCGGTACTTTGAGCAGTCGGCGAACGGCATCGCGGTCAGGATGGCGATGCTCCTTCGGGTGATGGAATGAAACGGGAGAAGGATGCACGGGGAGGCCTCCTCATCAGCCCGATCGAGAACGGAACGGTCATAGACCACATCACGGCGGGAGAGGCCCTCAACGTGCTGCGCATCATCGGGATCACGGGGAGCACCCAGGAATCGATATCCGTGGCGACCAACGTCGAGAGCAAGAAGATCGGGACGAAAGACATCGTCAAGATCAAGAACCGAGAACTCCGGAAGGAGGAGGTCGACCGCATCGCCCTGATAGCCCCGAAGGCCTCGATCAACATCATCCGGAACTACAAGGTCTGGGAGAAGAAGGGCGTGGAGATCCCCGACCGCGTCGTCGGGATCGTCCGGTGCCCGAACCCGGGCTGCATTTCCAACACGAACGAGCCGATCCAGCCCTGTTTCCTCGTCCAGGAGAAGGGTCTCCGCTGCCTCTACTGCGACTGGCTGATCACGAAGGACATCACGAGCCACATCATATGACCCGTTCCTCCCCTGCATCCTCGAAGTGGGGCACTTGTTCCAGGATCCCCCTGGAGTTCCCGGGCACGTGACTGTCCTATCGTTGTCCTATACCCCAGCTGTGCTGCAGGATCCCTCGGGCTATTCCGGGCACCCACCGTTTCCACCCGGAAAACCGGGTCCATGTGGCCGTCCGTGGGAAACGCTATCTCTCTGCACGCGAGAGCTTAGGGAAGCGGCACTCGCGCCAGGGGTATTTCATCCATGGTTCCTATCGAGACATCCGGACTGACGAAGTACTACGGGGACCTCTGTGCTGTAGACCACCTCGACCTCTCCGTGGGAAACGAGATCTTCGGTCTCCTGGGGCCGAACGGTTCCGGCAAGACCACGACCGTCCTGATGCTGACGACCCTCCTTGAACCGACCTGCGGTTCCGCCCGGATATGCGGGTTCGATACACGGGACGAGGCGCAGGAGGTCCGCAGGCAGCTCAGCTACGTACCCCAGGAGATGGCAGTGGACGTCAAGCTGACCGGCAGGGAGAACGTGGCACTCTTCGCCAAGCTCTACGGGATCGCCGGGAGGGACGAGGCAGTCGACCGGGTGCTCGGGATGATGAACCTCTCGGAGAGGGCGGACGACCTCGTCCGCACCTATTCCGGCGGGATGCGGAGGCGGCTGGAACTGGCGCAGGCCCTCGTCCACGAACCGAAGGTGCTCTTCCTGGACGAGCCGACGCTGGGCCTCGACGTTGCGTCGCGGAGAAAGATCTGGGACCATATCAGGACCCTCCGGTCCAGGGGAATGACTATCTTCGTCACCACCCACTACATGGACGAGGCCGACGCCTCGTGCGACCGCGTTGCAATCCTCGACCGGGGGCGGGTCGTCGCCATGGACTCCCCGGCAGCTCTCCGCGCCAGGGTCGGAAAGGACGTTATCAGCGTGCGGGTCACCGGGAGCGTCCGTGGCCCGTTCCCGGACGGGATAGAGTACCTGGGCGGCAGGGGAGATGGAGAGGCTGTCTTTTCAACGGACAACGGATCGGAAAAGGTCCCGCTCCTCTTCCGCTGGCTCGAGGAGCGGGGGGTGACGGTCCATTCCATCAGCGTGCACGAACCGGCGCTCGACGATATATTCCTCGCGCTGGTCCCAACCCGCGAGGACGGGTACGGGTTCGATGACCACAAGTTCAGGACGATGCTGCGGAGGAGATGAATGAAGGACATCGTCTACTACTTCGAGCGGGACATGCTCCGCTGGTTGAGGGGCAGGATCTCGGTCATCTCCGCCCTCATTGCGCCTGCCGCGTGGCTCATCTTCGTCGGGCTGGCACTCCCGACAACGTTCTCGGAACACTATATCGACTTTATCACTCCCGGGATCCTTGTCATGACGATGCTCGGGGTCTCCCTCCAGGGGGGTTCCCTCCTGATATTCGACAAGATACTTGGTTTTCTCAACAAGTTCCTGGCACTCCCCTCGTCCCGCGAGAGTATCCTCTTTGGGAAGATACTCTTCATCACGACGCGGGGGCTCATCCAGGCAACGGTCATCCTCGTCCTCGCCTGGGCCCTCGGCGCATCTCTCTTCTCCCCGCCAGTAGTCCTCCTCTCGTACGGCGTCCTCGCGCTCTTCGGGATCCTCCTCTCGGCTTTCTCGACGACGATCGCCCTCTACCTGTCTGACCATGACTCGTATGCTGCGTTCAACGCAATGGTCAGCATGCCGCTCTTCTTCACGAGCAGCGCCCTCATGCCCTACTCCGTGATGCCGCCATGGCTCTCGGCGATCGCCTACTGGAACCCGGTGAGCTTTGCGATCGATGCCATCCGCTCCCTCCAGGAAGGCGTCATCGCCTGGACACGCATCGGTGCGCTCGCCGCGCTTGCCGTCCTCGTCGTCGCATTCTGCGTGCGGAAATTCCGGAGGGTGACGATATGATGGAGAGAGTGATCTCTCCCTCGTGTCCGTGGGAGGTCTCCCTGGGACCCAGCGCCCGGGGCTGCTGCAGGACCGCCTCGTCCAGGCGATGGCGCAAGGCCCCGTGGTCATTGACCCACCACGCCATGTCGTTCTCCCGGGTCCATCGATTCGACCCATGCCAATTGCCGAAACGGCAGGTCCCTTTCCTGCTCTCCCGTCGAATAAGAAAGTATTTCCACAAAAAAGGTTCAAATAAGGTCAAGTGATATCCCATG
>JAPXNX010000141.1:0-3353 GCA_033811795.1 Methanolinea sp.
TCGCACCCACGTACGGAAAAAGGACGCCCATTGCAGCCGGGAAAGAGGACCCCCTCGTCATCGACACCATCCCAGAGGTCCTCCATACGGGGCACATCCACATCATGGACGTCTCTGATTACCGGGGTGTACTCTGTGTCAATTCCGGTACCTGGCAGGCACAGACCTCGTTCCAGAAACAGATGAACATCACCCCGACACCCGGCCGGGCAGTCCTGCTGGACCTCCAGACCATGGGTTACCGGGTCCTCGAGTTCAACTGATATCAGCCGCATTTTTATGCCCGGAAATCAATTGATCTCAGACGCAACATGTGTGCGTGGAGATCGATAGGTTCTCCGGAGGTTCCGCGTTATGGATATGTTTCTCATTGTTCCTGTATGTGCCCTAATCGGGCTGATCTTCGCAATTTACGCCTATTTCACGATGAAAAAGGAGAGTGAAGGCGACGAGCTCATGCAGAAGATCGCCGGCGCAATCCGGCTCGGCGCGATGGTGTATCTGAAACGCCAGTACACTGTCATTGCAGCCATAATGGCCGTTGTCACCATCATTCTCGCACTCGTGATAAATCCCTTCACTGGGTTGTGCTACATCGTGGGTGCAACGCTCTCAGCGGCAGCCGGTTATGTTGGAATGAAGGCAGCGACCTATGCAAATGTCCGTACGACGCAGGCGGCAAAGAAAGGGATGGCCAATGCATTCCGTGTCTCCTACGCGAGCGGCACAGTGATGGGCCTGATAGTCGTGAGTTTCGGTCTTCTTGGACTCTCCCTCCTCTTTATTGGCCTCAACATGCTCACCACACTTACCCTTGCAAGAGTCGTCGATGTCCTTCTTGGTTTTTCCATGGGTGCCAGCACGATTGCCCTTTTCGCACGGGTTGGGGGTGGCATTTTCACCAAGGCAGCCGATGTCGGGGCTGATCTCGTCGGAAAAGTCGAAGCAGGCATCCCGGAAGACGACCCGCGGAACCCTGCTGTTATTGCGGATAACGTAGGGGACAACGTGGGAGACATTGCCGGGATGGGAGCTGACCTGTATGAATCCTACGTGGGTTCGATCATCGCACCGATGGCAGTCGGTGTCGCTGCAGTCTCGTTAAACCAGTTCAAGGGGGTCGAGACACTCAACCTCGTGCTGCTTCCCATGATGATCGCTGCACTGGGTATCATTGCCGCGATCATCGGGACATTTTTCGTTCGGAGTTCGAAGAACGAGAGTAGTGCAATCCACAGGGCTTTCAACCTCGGAACTCTTGTCAGCCTGCTCATCACCGTTGGAGCGACGTGGTGGCTGGTCAATACGATGCTCGGCAGCCAGTATATCGGGGTATTCTGGGCGACAATTGCAGGACTCATCGCTGGGTTCCTGATCGGACTCGTCACCGAGTATTACACGTCCTACGAAAGACCCCCGACCCTGCGCATCGTCAAGTCAACGGAGACAGGTGCTGCGACCGATATCATATCAGGGCTTGCAGTCAGTTTCGAGAGCACAATATTTCCCGTTATCATTGTCGCCATCGCGATACTCGTCGCTGCACAGCAGGCGGGACTTTACGGCATCTCGATTGCCGGTCTTGGGATGCTAGCAACCCTCGGTATCACCCTTTCAGTCGATGCCTACGGACCTGTTGCAGACAACGCGGGAGGCATCGCCGAGATGTCCCACCAGCCCAAGGAAGTCCGGGAGATCACTGATACCCTTGACGCAGTGGGAAACACCACTGCAGCGATGGGGAAGGGCTTTGCGATTGGTGGCGCCGCACTGACCGCCCTTGGACTCTTTACAGCCTACACACAGGCAGTCGGTCTCAAGATAGTTGACATGCTCGACCCATCCGGGCTGGTGTTCGCAGGTATCCTGATCGGCGCCGTCCTGCCGTTCCTGTTCTCTTCGTTTGCCCTTTCTGCAGTCGGCAAAGCTGCGGGGTTCATCGTCGAAGAGGTGAGGAGGCAGTTCAAGAATATCCCGGGCCTCATGGAAGGGAAGGCGGACCCCGACTACAATTCCTGCATCACGATCTCTACCAATGCAGCGATCAAGCAGATGATCGCCCCAGGGCTCCTGGCAATCATCGCTCCGCTCTTCGTAGGGATAGTCCTCGGCCCAGAAGCCCTCGCAGGCTTGCTGGTGGGCTCCATCGCGACTGGATTCGTCTTGGCTATTATGATGGCGAACGCGGGAGGCGCCTGGGACAATACGAAAAAGTACATCGAGGGTGGACACCTGGGGGGCAAGGGGTCTCCCGCCCACAAGGCAGCCGTGATCGGTGACACGGTCGGAGACCCATTCAAGGACACCGCGGGGCCGGCACTCAACATCCTCTTGAAACTGATGGCAATTGTATCTGCTGTCTTCGCACCGCTGTTCCTTGTGTGAATTAGAAAAATATTTTTTCATTTTTGGCATGAGAATCGACCGATTCACATGCCAGACCTAAACTCGGGAAGGACTGAAATTTTCATTCGTTGGGCCCGATGCACATATTATGGCGTTTCAGGAATGATTACACAGATATCCGGCTGGATACCCCGTCCTCATTCCCCTGCAAAGAGCCTCTCCAAGAACATCACGTGGAGCCTCGGGTCGTCCCCGAGCTCGGGGTGGAACGAGAGTGCCATGTGTTTCCCCTTCCTCACGGCCACCACCCCTGCATCTATCCGGGCAAGCGTTTCGATGTCTTTTCCGGTCGCTGTTGCAACCGGTGCCCGGATGAAGCACGCATGGAATGGCCGGTCCAGGCCCCTGACAGCGAGGTCAGCTTCGAACGATTCCCGCTGGCGGCCAAACGCGTTCCGCTTCACGGCCATGTCCAGGAGACCGAGTGGTCTGACCCGCGGATCGTCTACCCGGCCTGCCACGAGCACCATGCCTGCACACGTGGCGAATATTCCCCCCTCAAAACTGACAAGGGGTTCGAATAACCCGTTCTTTTCTATCAGGCGGGATATCGTTGTTGACTCGCCGCCAGGGATCGCCAGGCCCTGGAGCCCCACGAGGTCCTGCGGTTTCCGGATGGGAATGACAGAACTATTTACCTCCCCTGTGGCACGGAGTGCCCGCGAAAAAGCCAGGATATGCTCGCTCACGTCTCCCTGGAGGGCGAGCACCCCGAGCTTAGCGCCCACGGTACTGGAGCACCTCATCCTCACGGAGGGTGTGGACGTCGATACCCTTCATCGGCTGGCCGAGCCCCTTGCTCACCTCGGCTATGACCGCTGCATCGTCGAAGTGATCGACTGCCTCGACGATTGCCCGGGCCATCTTCTGTGGGTTGCTCGAGAGGAAGATCCCGGAGCCGACGAAGACTCCGTCTGCCCCCATCTGCATCATCAGGGCGGCATCTG
>JAPXNX010000142.1:0-3314 GCA_033811795.1 Methanolinea sp.
TGCCGCCGCGGCGCTCATCGTGCACCAGGGGCGGTCGGCCAAAGAGGCATACGAGGTGCTCCAGGAGGGGAAAAAATGATTGGAAAGGAGATCCGCATCGAAAGAATCATGGACCGGAACACGGGGCGGGCGGTCATCGTGCCCATGGACCACGGGTTCACGATGGGCCAGATCGAGGGGCTGAAGGACATGACGCGCACGATCTCCGAGGTGAGCGAGGGGGGTGCAAACGCAATCGTCCTTCACAAGGGGATCGTGAAGAGGGGCCACCGGAGGAGAGGGCGGGACATCGGGCTCATCGTTCACCTCTCGGGCAGCACTTCCCTGAACCCCGACCCGAACGACAAGGTGCTCGTCTGCACTGTCGAGGAGGCGATCGCACTCGGGGCAGATGCCGTCTCCATCCATATCAACCTCGGCGCCCCGAACGAGTCGAAGATGCTCGAGTCGGCCGGAAAGATCGTGAGGGACTGCAACAGGTGGGGGATGCCCCTCCTCGTGATGATCTACCCGAGGGGCAAGGGAATCAACCCCACAGCCCCCGAGACAGTCGGTCACTGCGTCAGGGTTGCAGAAGAACTCGGGGCCGACCTCATCAAGACCAACTACACGGGAGACCCGGAATCGTTCGCTGATATCGTCTCGGCCTGTTCTGTCCCGGTCTTCATTGCCGGTGGGGAGAAGGCGGGGGACCTCGAGACGCTCGGGATCATCCGGGACTCCATACGGGCGGGTGGTGCAGGTGTCTGCGTCGGCCGTAACGCCTTCCAGAGGGAAGACCCCCGTGCCTTCGTGGAGGCGCTCTGCAGGGTAGTGCACGAGGAGATCGAGCCGTCGAGAGCGCTGAAGGGGGCCTGAATGAAGGAGTTCTGGGTCGACGCCCGGCCCTGGAGGAAGGAGATAGCAACAGCCGCGCTCGAGTCGGGCGCAGGGACGATCGTTGCCGATTCTGCGGGGGACGTCAAGGCGCTCGGCAGGGTGAGGGTCGTTGCACCGGACGGGGACCTGGTCCCTGGGCAGGACGTCTTCGAAGTCTGTATCACGGGCAGTGAGAGCGAGGAGCTGGCTGCAGAGAAAGCGCGGGAAGGCTACGTCATCGTCGATGCCGATGACTGGAAGGTGATCCCCCTCGAGAACCTCGTCGCCCGGTCCGATCGGATCATCGCGCGGGTGACATCCCCCGAGGAGGCGGCCCTCGCGCTCCAGGTCCTGGAGAGAGGGGTCGCAGGAATCCTTCTCGCCACCGAGAGCCCTGCTGCCGTCAAGGAAACCGGGACTTTCGTGCACCGCGCACAGGAGGAGGTTGCCCTCGTCCCGTTCATCATCACAGCCGTGCGCCCGGTGGGCATGGGCGACCGGGTCTGCGTGGATACATGCTCGCTCCTATCGGAAGGCGAGGGGCTCCTTGTCGGGAATACGTCTTCCGCCTTCCTCCTCGTCCATGCCGAGACCCTCGAGAACCCCTACGTTGCGCCGAGGCCGTTCCGTGTCAATGCCGGCGCCGTCCACGCATACGTCCTCTCGCCAGGTGCAAAGACATCCTACCTATCGGACCTCTCGGCAGGGGGCACCGTGCTCGTGGTCGGCAGCGACGGCACGACCCGCGAAGCGACAGTCGGGCGGGTCAAGATCGAGAAGAGGCCGCTCCTGCTAATCGAGGCGGAGGCCGACGAGGTCCCCTGCAGCCTCATCCTGCAGAACGCAGAGACGATACGCCTGGTCGCCAGGGACGGGTCGGCAGTCTCTGTCGTCGAGGTATCGCCTGGCGATACCGTGATGGGGTGCGTGAAGGAGGCCGGAAGGCATTTCGGGATGGCCGTCCGTGAGAGCATCGTGGAGAAGTGATCGCTGGTGAAGGTTGGAATCATCGGGGGGACCGGGAAGATGGGCGCCTTCTTCCGGGAAGTCTTCTCCCGTGCGGGCCACGAAGTCACAGTATCAGGGAGAAGGACAGAGACCCGCAACGTGGATATCGCGAGGCAGTGCGACATCGTCATGGTCTCTGTCCCCATCAGGGAGACGGTCAGCGTCATTCGGGAGGTATCCCCCTTCCTCTCCGAAGACCAGGTGTTCTGCGACCTGACTTCCCTCAAGGTGGCGCCAGTCCAGGCAATGCTCGAGTCGCGGGCGAAGGTCGTGGGGCTCCATCCCATGTTCGGCCCCTCGGTCGAGAGCCTCCGGTGCCAGACTATTGTCGCGACACCCGCCCGATGCGACGAGGATACTCTCGAAACCCTCCTCGGAGTGTTCCGTGCACAGGGGGCCCGCGTCACCGTCACGACGCCCGGGGAGCATGACAGGGTGATGGCCGTTGTACAGGGACTTACCCATTATGTTACGCTTGGGATGGCCGGGACCATGCGGAGGCTGGGGATGACGCCGGAAGATACAATGGCGTTCATGAGCCCGATTTACCAGATCGAGATGAGCCTAGTGGGCAGGTTGCTCTCGCAGGACCCGGACCTCTATGCCGATATCCTCATGCTCAACCCGGCCGTCCCCCCGGTCCTCGCGGCATGCGGGGAGTCGTTTGCAGAACTCCGGGAGGCCGTAACGGGAGGCGACCCCGACGGGTTCAGGCGGCTGTTCCTCGAAAATTCACGTCATTTCGGTGATTATTGCGAGAGGGCGGCGAGGGAATCGGACATGCTGATCGCGGCCATGGTGAGGAGATGAAGGTCTTTGCACTGGGGCCCGAGGGGACATTCAGCCACGAACTTGCCTCGCGCCTATTCGGGGATGCCGTCACCCTCGTCCCGACCATCCGTCGCATCTTCGAGGCCGTGGAGAGAGGGGAGGGCGGGGGGCTCGTCCCGCTCGAGAACAGCGAGGCAGGGGGCGTCGGGGCGTCGATGGACGGCCTGCTCAGTTTCGTGGTCTGGATAACGGGCGAAGCGTATATCCCGGTGCACCACTACCTCGTCTCGCTGGGGCCGCTGGAGGAGGCGGACGCCCTCTACGTCCACCCCCAGACACACGAGCAGTGCAGCGACATCATCGAGGAACTGGGATTACCGGTCATCCACACGTCCAGCAACGCCCAGAGCGCACGCGAGCTCGTCCGTTCCGGGAGGGGGGCGGCGATAGTCCCGAAGATGACCGCGAGCCTCTACGGCCTCCCGGTCCGGAAGGCCTGCATCGAGAACAACGACCAGAACGTGACCCGGTTCGTCACAATCTCGAGCAAGCCCTACGAAGGTCCAAGCCCGGCCAAGGGGAGCGTCATCGCCGACCCGCGCGAGGACAGGGCAGGGCTGCTCCACGACATCCTCGGGGTCTTCTCAAGAAAGGGGATAAACCTGACGCGCATCGAG
>JAPXNX010000143.1:0-3219 GCA_033811795.1 Methanolinea sp.
CGGCTCTCCCGTTTCTTCTCTGCCTGCGATTCAAAGGGGGCGCTCCTGATGCTCTCCAACTCGGACCCGCGGAACACGGACCCCGGCGACGATTTCTTTGACAGGCTTTATGCAGGGTTTCACATCGAACGCGTCCCTGCCCGCCGTATGATCAACTCCGACGGGTCAGGGCGCGGAGGTGTCAGTGAGATAATCGTGACGAACTACCGGCCGGCAGTGACTGTTCCGCTCGTTCCCGGGCCTGAACAGGAAGAGACCTGGTAAGGGCGCACAAGCTGGCTATTCTCTTGTGACACCAGGAACGCTGTTACCACGGAACTTCCCTGCCGGGACGAGTATCTCGAACCGGGCACCCCTCCCCGGCTCCCCGGTCTCCCGGATGGCCATGCCGGTGATGGCGAGTATCTCCCTTGACAGGAAGAGGCCAAGACCGCTGTGTTTCCCAAAGCCACGCTGGAACAAGTTCTTCTTGTCCGCAGCCGGGATGCCGGCACCGTCGTCCTCGACGGCGATGACGAGCCGGTCCCCCTCGGTTGCCAGGGATACACGGATCCCCAAGAGGGATGGGCCCCCGTACCGGAGCGCATTGTCGAGGAGGTTGTAGATCACCTTCTCGAAGAGGGGGTCTGCAAAGACCTCGATGTCGCCTGTCGCGGTGACAATCCCGACCCCCGGATGGGAAAGCCCTTCCGTGACTTTCCGGACCGTTTCCGCGATGTTCTGCCAGGTCGCATCCCGGACACCGATCTCCTGGTAGTCCCTAGTGAAATTTACCTGTTCCTCTATGGTGTCGGTTACGAACCTCATCTTCTCGATGTATCCAGCCATTACTGCAGGATCTCTCTCCATCTCGAGGAGATCCGCGATGATCTTCAGTGCCATTACCTGGTTGAGGATATCGTGGCGGGTGATGGTGGAGAGCAGGTTGAGCTTCCTGTTCGCAGCGGCAAGCGCCTCTTCGGATCTCCTGCGCTGCGAGATATCCCTCACGATGGAGACGACGACGTCGTTCTTCCGGATAGTCACGCAATGAGCATGGATCTCGACCGGGACCGAGCTGCCGTCTTTTTTCCGGTGCTCGGTTTCGAAGATCGCCTGGCCTGTCTCCAGGATCTCCCGCCCGAGCTGCTCGGTGGGCCGGCTGTGCTCCCCACAGACGAGGTCGAGGGGAGTCATCCCGAGGAACTCGTCCCTGCTATATCCAAGCATCCGGGAGGCGACCGCGTTGACTTCGATGAACCGTCCCGGGAGGCCGTCCTCCCGGAGTTCGTGGATGTGGATGGCATCGTTTGCCGAGTCGAAGATCTCCCGGAACCAGGCCTCGCTTTCTTCCAGTGCAGCCTCTTTCTGCTTCCGCTCATCGATCTCGCGAAGGGCCCGGTCCCTCATTCCCCGGTATGCCCGGACCTGGCTGACGAGCTCGGTCACGTCGTCGATGAATATGAATGCATACGTCTCGTCTCCCTCGGGGAGGGGGTGGACCGTCGTTCTCTGGAACCTGGAGCCGCCGCCAGGCAGGGGAGCAGGGATAAAATGGGGATGGAACTGGGTCGAGAAGAAGGCGGCGGGACCACCTTCGAACACCTGCTGGATCCGGAGTGCATACTGCTTCTCCTCGAGGTGCGGGAAGATCTCACGCAGGTCGCGACCGACGGCATCCACCCGTGGAATGCCCGTCCATTCCTCGACAGTCCTGTTCCAGCATACGACCGTGTAGTCCGGCCGGATGACGATGACGCCTGCGGGGAGGATATCGAGGTTCCCGCACTGGGTGAAAGGTGAGACCGCGTTCATGGCGATGTGCCCGTCACCGCACCGATCTTTTCGAAGAGCCTGTCCAGTGCACCGATCTCGAATATCATCAGGATATTCCCAACGACCCGTAGGTCTTCGATCGTGAACTGGGAGACAGCGAGAATGACCCAGTCGTATGCCCCCGGACTCGGCTCCCCCATGATGTCCGTGATGCTGCCCTCACGGAACTCGGGCATCGAGTATACGAGGCGTTCGCCAAGGACGTTGGTGATGGAGCCCATCACGGCGTTGTTGACAATATTCCCGACCTCGTTGAGCGTCTCGATCCGCAGCGCGTCGAGATCCCCCTCCTCGATCTTTTCTCCAGTCAGCGCAGCGATCAGGACGGCCGCACTTTCCTCAGGGAAGACGAGCATGCTCATGCCCGAGAACGGACCCCTGAACATCAAGGTGACGGCAGAGAGGGGTGACCCATCCACGAGCCGGTCCTCGCGCGGAAGGTCGGTATACCGGAGTACCCGGACCTCTGGGACTTCGAGCCGGATATGAGTCCCTGTCATGTCATTGAGAAGGCCGGCCGCTCTTCCGACCCCGATGTTGATCAGTTCGCGGATCGCGTCGACGGATTCACAGGTGACATTCATACCCTTTCCCTGCTCCTGATTGCCCTCTCCACCGCGGGGACGAGTGACTCTTTTTGGACCGGCTTGTTGAGGACATCGAATGCCCCAAGACCCATGCATATGTCGCGGGTGGACTTCTGAATATCCGAGGTGAAGACGAGGACGGGGGTGTTGAGCCCTCCCTCCCGCGCCATTTTCAAAAAGGTGTACCCGTCGATCCCCGGCATCAGGAGGTCGCAGATGACGAGATCGGGGGCTTCGCTGCGGGCCATCTCGAACCCCACCCCTCCATCTTCCGCTGTGACAACCTGGTACCCTTCACCTGCGAGGACCGATGAAAGGACCTTCCTCTGGAACCCCGAGTCGTCGATGACGAGAATCTTCGGCATCACTACCCCTCTCATCGAAATAATGTGTCTTTCTTTTCCTCTTCCCCTGCATCCAGATAAATTTCGCCCTTTGGTCCTGACCATGGACCGCCCTGGACCGGCCGCCGTTTCCCGTTCGTTGAACACCACGGTTAAGCCTGCCTGCCACGGGCGGAGATATCAACCACAGGATACCAAACCTTTATTGCCTGACATGGGCGAGGTTCGTTCATGACAGAAAGACCACTCGGCGTGACTATCATCGGCATACTCTGGATCCTCAGCGGACTTCTGGCACTCTTTGGCGGTATTGGCATCGCTGCACTCGGTTCTCTTGTCGCAGGGCCAATCGGTGGTATCATCGGACTTGGGCTGGGGGTTGCCCTCCTCGTCATCGGGATAATCGAGATCGTTCTTGGAATCGGCTGCTTCAAGCGATGGGGTTGGGTCTGGACAGTGGGGGTCATTGTTAC
>JAPXNX010000144.1:0-3205 GCA_033811795.1 Methanolinea sp.
GGTCCCACCGTGGCATCGGTGGGCGAAAGAGAGCCCAATTTGCTAAACAGGAACCGCATAGTTCGGAGAGATCATCCGGAAGGATGCACTCGGAAGAGTCCTGGGTGCTGAAACCGACCCCGGCATCAAGGCAAGACGGGGACCCCGTCCGGTCCATCCCTCTCCAGGGTCCCAATGAGCCGGTCTGCACCCTCCCGGACAACCGGGGACAACCCCTCCCCCGTCTCCACGACGAGGGGCTGGACCCCGACGATGACGACCCTCCCCGCCGTGCCGGAGAGGAAGTCCACGAGGACGTCGAGCGAGACCTGGTGCGTCCCGAAAGAGACGGCGCTGATCTTCTCCTTCGGCACGACGCGGGACTCTCCGGCGGGGATGCCCATGTCTGCCGCATCGACGAGCACGAGGAGGTGCGGGCGCTCCTTCCTGACGATGCCGGTGAAGTTCTCAGGGACGGTCCCGCAGTCAAGCGACCTCCAGCCCTGTCTGTGGAAGTTCCGTGCGACGTAATTCCCAGCACCGTCGTCCCGCCGGAGCGGGTTTCCTATGCCCATGAGGATATTTCCCATCGCTTTCCTCCCGGGAGATCCTGCACCGGCCCGGAAAACCCCCTGCAACAGATTTTTTTCTCCCTTGCCACCATGAATCCACCCCCGGGTACCTTCGCCCCCCCTCGTCGTGCCGGAAACGGGCCCATGGCTCCTTTCAGAGTCCGAGCATCGAGAGTGCCGCGAGGACCCCAACGATCATGGCTGCGACTGCAGCGATCACAGGCCAGGAAGAGACCCCGAAGAGCTGCGGGAGCGTCTCTGCCGGAAACTTCCCGCGGTCAAGGACAGCCCCTTCCAGGGCAGGGTAGAGCCTGGCAAAGATACCGGCGCCGATCACGATCCCCGCCATGCCGACGGCAGCATCGAGCGCCCCCGACCCGAATGCGCTGGCTGCCGTGCCAGGGCAGTAGCCGAGGACTGCGAACCCGACACCGAAGACGAGCCCCCCGATGACGGTCGAGCCCAGCGAGCCTTCCCGGACGTGGAGCCGGACCAGCCCTGCAGCCTTCATTGCATGGACCCCGACCATCCCGACGAGGATTGCAGAGAGTATCACCTTCGCGACGGTGAAGTCTGTAAGGAGGAGCTGCCCGATGATGACGCCGTACCTCGCGACCCCTCCTCTCTGGAGGAGGAACCCGAATGCGACCCCGAACAGGAGGCCCAGTACCGCCTGGACAGTCCTGTCCTGCCGGAACCTTTCTAGTGGCATGCGGCAACCCCCCTCACGGGAACCGGAAACCAAAGAGCAGCCATGCCGTCACGATGCCCCCGGCGAAGAAACAGATCACAGCGACCCAGCTCGCGACCGAGAGCTGGAGCGTGCCGGAGATGCCGTGGCCTGACGTGCACCCGCCGGCCCAGCGGGCCCCAAGGCCCATGACAATGCCCCCGGCAAGCGCCACGGCGAGCCGGAAGAGTGTTCCCGGTCCGAATGCCGCGGAAAATTCGGGCGGAACGACGAGTAGAGCAAGCGTACCCGCCGCAAACGAAGAGACGAACCCGCCGATCACGACCCCCAACAGGATCGTCCACTGCCAGTCAACTACTGGGGTCACCTGGCGGTAGTACGGCATCGACCCTGCGCTCTTCGGCGATACCGCCTTCTCGATCATCCCGGCCGTCTTTGCGTATGCAGTCGAGACCCCGAGGGGGCGGTCGGAGAGGAGAAACGTCATCCAGACGAGGACGCCGATCCCTGCACCTGCGATGTATGGCGACCATGTCGCCGCAAAAAGCCAGTCCAGCATGGAAAAGTTCCCCTATCTCAAGGAGCTGCACTCCGTGCTGATAATTCCTCCTGATCAGGATGCAAAGCCTGCCCTCTGGTATGCTGAAAACCCGCCTCCAAGATTGGAAACGGTTCTAAACCCGTTCATCTTCAGGATACTCGCTGCAATGCTTGCCCGCTGGCCTCCCCTGCACATGACGATAATGTGCCTGCCAGGGTCGAGCTCCCGGTATCGTGTCCGGAGGTCGTGCCATGGTATCCGGGTCGATCCCCTGACAGGGGCTGCCAACCCCTCTTCCCGGGACCTGACGTCAAGCAGGACTGCACTGCCGCTCTCGACCAGGGCATGTGCCTCGGTTGGCGCAAGGACGGGGACACGGTCGATCGGGAGGCCTTCGGTCCCCCAGTGAAGCATTCCCCCTTCGAGATATCCTGCTACGCGGTCTAACCCGACGCGCCTCAGCTGGAGGGCGGCCTCCTCTGCCTGAAAGATTTCCTCTACGACCAGGAGGATCTCTCGCCCCGGGGGGATGATCCAGCCAGCCTGCGTTGCGAAGTTCCCGGAGATGTCGATGTGCCATACCCCGGGGATGTGAAGCCCGGAAAATGAAGGGTAGCTCCGGACATCGAGTAGCACCGCGTCTATCTCCCTTGCCCGCCGGGAAAAGTCCGCGGGTCCGAGCGGGGCTGGTCGTGGGAGCTTGCGCATCAGGACCGGGCCTTCCCGGTTTATCTCCGAGCAGCGGGAGAAATGGTCCGGGGCCGCAGGCATATCAGACGTGAGGGCTTGGACGAACTCCTGCCTGTCCCTGATCCTGAGTGCATAGTTGTATCTCTTTTCGTACCCGATGGTGCTCGTTCTCTTCGCCGCCATCGCCCTGCCGCATAGCGAGCCCATCCCGTGCGCCGGATACAGCTCGCATTCGTCCGGGAGTGCAAGTATTTTTGTCTGCAGGTTCTCGAAGAGCGACGTGGCAAGTTCTTCAGCCTTCCCCGGGAAGAGGTCGGGGCGGCCCACGTCACCGACAAAAAGGGTGTCACCGGAGAAGAGGGCGACCGGGGTCCTGCCGCGGGACATATCTGTTGCAACGTAGCAGATGTGCTCGGGTGTATGGCCTGCAGTCTCGATCACCCGGAACGTGACCTCCTCCAGCTCCACCTCATCCCCCTCGACGAGGGGCTCGTGGGGAAACGAGCAGTGTCCCGCCCCTGGGGCGTAGATTTCTGCGCCCGTGGCTTCGGCAAGGTCAAGATGCCCCGATACGAAATCTGCATGGAGGTGGGTCTCGATAACATGCGTGATGGTGAGGCCCATGCCGCGTGCGGCAGCAAGGTACCTCCCGACATCACGCGCCGGGTCAATGACAGCGCATGTCCTGTTCCCGGCAACGATGTAGGAACTGTGGGCTATTCCAGGGATGAA
>JAPXNX010000145.1:0-3089 GCA_033811795.1 Methanolinea sp.
GACCCCATGTACATCCCCCTCTTGGGGACCAGGGAGTCCACCTCGTCGAAGAAGATGATGGCCGGCGAGGCCTGCCTTGCCTTCCGGAAGACCTCACGGACACCTTTCTCCGATTCGCCCACCCACTTGGAGAGGAGTTCCGGCCCCTTTATGGAGATGAAGTTGCACTCGCTCTCGTTTGCTACCGCCTTGGCGAGCAGGGTCTTTCCCGTCCCGGGGGGACCGAAGAGGAGGATCCCCTTGGGAGGCCGGGTATTGAGCTTCTCGAAGACGAGGGGGAACCGCAGGGGCCATTCCACTGCCTCGCGCAGTTCCTGCTTCACCTCGTCGAGCCCCCCAATGTCTTCCCAGGTCACGTCCGGGACCTCGACGAGCACCTCCCGCATGGCGCTTGGCTCCACGTGCCTGCGGGCCTCTTCGAAGTCCTCCCTGGTCACCTTGAGCTGCTCCAGCATGTCGGCCGGTATCTCCTTGTCAAGGTCCATCTTCGGCAGGACCTTGCGGAGGGCATGCATCGCTGCCTCCTTGACGAGGAGTGCAATATCTGCGCCCACGAACCCGTGGGTCGTCTCTGCATAGTCCTCGAGCCGGACATCGTCGGCGAGCGGGACGCCACGGGTGTGGACCTGGAAGATCTCGAGCCTGCCCTTCTTGTCCGGTATCCCGATCTCGATCTCGCGGTCGAACCTCCCGCCCCGGCGGAGCGCCGGGTCTATCGCGTCCGGGATGTTCGTTGCCGCAATGACGATGACCTGGCCCCTGGACTTGAGCCCGTCCATCAACGAGAGGAGCTGGGCCACCACCCTCCTCTCGACCTCGCCCTTCGTCTCTTCCCTCCGGGGCGCAATGGAGTCGATCTCGTCTATGAAGATGATGGCCGGTGCATTCTCCTGGGCTTCCTCGAAGACCTCGCGGAGCTTTCCCTCGCTCTCCCCGTAATACTTGCTCATGATCTCCGGGCCGGATATCGAGATGAAGTGAGCGTCGACCTCGTTCGCGACGGCCTTCGCAATGAGGGTCTTTCCCGTCCCGGGCGGCCCGTAGAGGAGGACACCTTTCGGTGGGTCTATCCCGAGGCGTTCGAAGAGCTCGGGATGGCGCAGAGGAAGCTCGATCATCTCCCTGACGAGCTCGAGCTCTCGGGTGAGACCGCCGATGTCCTCGTAGTGGACATCCGTAATCTCGCCTTTCTTCTTCTTCTCCTCGGGCTCGTACGGCGTCTCCTTCAGCTCGATCTCGGTGTCCTCGGTGACAATGGCTATCCCTTTCGGACTGACCTTGGAGATGACGAGGGTGAGCGGATTCCCGATCACGTCGACCCGCACCGTCTGGCCTTCCATGACGGCGCGGCCCCGTAGTATCCGCGACAGGTACTGCTCCCCACCCACCAGGCGGATTGGCTGGGTGGGGTTGATGACCACCTTCTTGGCATATCCCACCTCCACCTTCCGGATCTTGACGCGCTCGTCGACACCGGTCCCCGCGTTGCTGCGGATCGTCCCGTCGATCCTGATGATGGCCTGGCCTGTGTCCTGGGGAAACCCGGGCCAGACGATGGCAGTTGCCTTCCTCTTGCCCTGGATCTCGATAACGTCCCCTGACACGATACCGAGTTTCCGCATGGCCTCGATACTCAAGCGGGCAATGCCGCGCCCGGCATCGTCCCTTGCCGCCTCCTTGACGATGACCTCGAGGGTATCTGGTTCTGTCATATTCAAAGTCTCCTTATGTTAAACTTTTTCGAAGTTTACATAAAGTTAGTGTTGTGTATTATATAAATTTTGCTCACAAGGCATGCACCTGCGTTCAGACCTTAAAGAAAGGGCAATCACGACAAAATTGCGTTTCTATCGCCAATATGGATTTTTTCGGATCAGTTCAAAATATCCTGCGGGCCAGTTCCGCACATTTTTCCCGACCCGCAAAGACAATGCCCATTGCCATCCAAGAGGTAAAAGACAAACGCGCCGATAGCAGGAGAAGGCCCATACATGCTGGATATAAAGTTCGTACGAGAAAACCCGGAGACCGTCAGGGCAGACCTCCGCAAGAGAGGCCGGGATGGTGATACCTGGATAGTCGATGACCTCCTCGCGAAGGACAGGCAGTCCAGAGCCCTGAAGGTGGAGATCGACAGGCTCCGGCAGAGGCGAAACAGCATCGCCCGCGAGATCAACGAAGCACGCAAAGCGGGCCGGGACTGCAGCGATCTCCTCCGGGAAGCATCCCGTTTGCCTGAAAGGATAAAAGAACTGGAAGGCGCCATCGAAAGTCTCTCCAGGGAAATCAGGAGCATCCTCATGAGCCTTCCGAACATCCTCCACGAGAGCGTCCCCGTCGGGAAAGATGATTCTGAAAACCTCGAGCTGCGCCGGGTGGGAACCCCGCGGACCTTCGATTTCCCCCTCAAAAACCACGGCGAACTGGCAGCAGAGTGTGGGTGGGCGGACTTCGAGAGGGCAGCCCGGGCAGCAGGTGCAGGTTTCTATTACCTTAAGGGCAGCCTCGTTCTCCTCGACCTCGCACTCCAGCGATTTGCAATCGACATGCTGACAGGGAAAGGCTTTCTCCCCGTCATCCCTCCCTACATGATGAACCGGGCGTCCTACGAGGGGGTGACAGACCTTGCCGACTTCGAGAACGTCATGTATAAGATCGAGGACGACGACGCGTACCTGATTGCGACGAGCGAACACCCCATCTGTGCCATGTACCAGGACGAGATATTCGAGGAGCGTGACCTTCCCCTGCGGCTGTGCGGCGTCTCGCCCTGTTTCCGGAGGGAGATAGGGTCCCACGGCCTTGATACGAAAGGGCTCTTCCGGGTCCATCAGTTCCACAAGGTGGAGCAATTCATATTCTGCCGTCCGGAAGACTCCTGGGAGCTCCACGAGGAACTCCTGGCGAACGCCGAGGAGATCTATACGCTCCTCGGTCTTCCCTTCCGGGTCGTCTCGATCTGCACGGGTGATATCGGGACCGTCGCCGCAAAGAAGTACGATATCGAGGTCTGGATGCCGCGTGAAGTAAAGTACCGCGAGGTCGTGTCCTGTTCCAACTGCACCTCCTACCAGGCAGTCCGCCTGCGC
>JAPXNX010000146.1:0-3067 GCA_033811795.1 Methanolinea sp.
GCGTGATGGTGAGGCCCATGCCGCGTGCGGCAGCAAGGTACCTCCCGACATCACGCGCCGGGTCAATGACAGCGCATGTCCTGTTCCCGGCAACGATGTAGGAACTGTGGGCTATTCCAGGGATGAAGAACTGCTGGATAATCATACCGGTCTATGCAACGAGTAGATACATGAGAGTTACTGCAATCGCAATGAATACGACCGTCATGATGCTCCCTGCTTTCAGGTAATCACTCGGCCTGTACCCGCCAGGTCCCATCAAGAGGGCGTTGACCTGGTGTGTAGGGAGGATGAAGCTGTTCTGAGCACATACTGCAACGAGGAGGGCGAGGGCCCGCGGGTCGATACCCACACCCTGTCCCATCAGCATGACAAGGGGCACGAGGAGGACTGTTGCGGCAACGTTCGAGATAACGAGGGAGAGAACCGTTGCAATGACGGCGACTGCCAGCATTACAGCGATGGGGTGGGCCCCGGTCAGCATCCCCGTAAGCGACCCCGCGAGGAGAGCAGCAGCCCCGCTCTTTTCAACAGCTATTCCAAGGGGGATGAGCCCGCCGATGAGGACGATTGTCTTCCAGTCGACAGCCCGGTAAACATCAGCGGGACCGAGTATCCCTGACAGGACCATTGCGACGACACCCGTGAGCAGGGCCAGGGATATGGGAACCCCTGTCAAGGTTAGGCCAAGGGCTGCAGCAAAGATCAGCACGGCTGACCAGCCCTTCCGGAAATGGACAGGGTCGCCTTCAAGTCGGGATATGAGCTGGAGGTCGCGGTGCGAGGCGAGGACCCGGAGGTTCTCCCACGGCCCGAAAGCAACGATAATGTCCCCGGGGGCAAGGGGCATGTCCGAGAAGTCAGCCCGCGTCTCGATCTCTCCCCTCACGTGGATGAGGGGTTCGATGGCAAATGTCTTCCTGAACATGATATCGCGGGGTGTCTTCCCGGTTATGGATGCCCGTGGACGGACAACGAGCTCTGCAAAACCGTATCCTCCTCCGATGATCTGCTCCCGGAAGCTGTCCGTTTCACCGGATGGAATGCACCCGGTTTCCGTGGCAAACCTCTCAAAGCCCTCCTCCGGGCCAATGATTGCAAGCTGCTGGCCGGTTTCGAACCGGGTCCACCGGGACGGCGCGACCTGGACATCACCCCCCTTGCTGACTGCGAGGAGGGTAAGGCCATATGGGTTCCCGGAGAAGACCTCTTCGCGGGTCCTCCCGGACAGGGGGGAGGATTCACTGATCCGACAGGTCATGATGGGGTGGTCTATCCCCCATATCTCCTTGACTGAAGGCCCGGTAACTTCGCCCCTGGCCTCGGGAAGGACCCTGTCACCCGCAAGCGAAAACATTGCCACTCCTGCCAGGAGCAGGAAAATACCAATGGGTGTGACCGCAAAGAGAGAAAACGGCTCATACCCTGCCTGGCGGAGCAGGTCATTCAAGACGATCAGAGGGCCGGACCCGATCATCGTCAATGTACCTCCGAGGATGGCAGAAAACCCGATTGGCATCATCAGGTGTGAGATGGGTATCCCCGTCCGCCTTGCGATCCTCCCCGCGGCCGGGAGGAAGAGGGCCGCTGCCCCGACATTATGAATTACGGAGGAGAGGAGCCCGACAGTCATCGATGTAGCGGCAACGACCCGCTGCTCGGCAGTCCCCGCATACCGGACGATCAACCCGGCAATGCGTGCCGTGACCCCTGTCCGCTCCAGCCCTGCTCCGAGCGCCATGACTGCTGCCATAGCGACGACGGCGTTCGAGGCAAAACCCGAGATTGCCTCCTCCGGTGTGACGAGGCCGAGCCACGCAAGCGCCAGACAGGCGAGGACTGCGACCAAGTCTATCCGCAGAAGGTCGCTTGCGAAGAGGATAAGCGTCACGACAACGACTACCGAAACGAGGAGGATTTCGGGGTCCATATGTGTTCGTAGGCAGGTGCGACAAAAGACAGGAAATAGATTCCTACCCGGAACGGTGAGAGAGATCATGGCCGGTCCCGGCAAAGAGATGTCCCCCGCACGAGCCGTTCCCAGGACACCGGGGAAGGAAAGGACACAATTAATTGTCATGAAAGGAGAACTAACCTGCTGCACCTGGTTCACCTGCGTGTTTCCCATGGACCTCCCCCCGAAGACATCGCTGTTCGAGATCTGTCCTGCAAAAGCAGTTCCACTCCATGAAAGGCTCGTTCGCTTCGCCATCCCTTTCGTTATCGGGGGTTTCTACATCCTTCTCTGCTTTCTCCTCATGCCTTACGAAAGCGCACTCCTCCTTGGCGGCCTGATGCTCGCATACCTCGTCCCCCCGGCAGGCAAGGAGAGCATTGTCCCCCTGGGCGTTGCACTTGGCTTTCCGTGGTGGCTTATCGCGTTCTCCATTGGCTTGATGGACGTGCTCGCCGGTATATTCATGGCCCTGAACTTCGACGTCGCGCTCAGGATACCTCTCCTCGGCCAGTGGATCTCGAAGATTCTCCAGAAGGGCAATGACTTCGTGAGGCGACGCCCCTGGCTCGAGAAGTTCTGCTTTTTCGGCGTGGTCCTCTTCGTTATGTTCCCCCTCCAGGGGAGCGGGGGGATAGGGGGCTCGCTCGTCGGATGGATGGCAGGGCTGTCGCCTGCCCGCACGCTCCTCGCCATAACTATCGGGGCGTTCCTCGGGTGCAGCGTGATTGCCACTGGTTCCCAGGCGATAAAGGGCCTCCTTCTTTCGAACCACGAGGCTGGGGTCATCGCTCTTGCAGGAGTCGTTGCCGTGTTCGTGCTGTCCTACCTTGCCTACCGGTGGAAGGTCAAACGGTGAACACCTATCTCCTGCCTGAAAGCCATGTGATCCTGCAGAAACCTGCCTCGTCGAGGTGACTCCTCTCGTGCGTCCAATGGACCGAGCTGCCATCGGGCCCGGTCCCGGGTGTGCAGGGGTGTGGCTATTTGTGAAGACTCAATCCAGGATTCCACACTTTCGATACGCGGTCCTGTCGCACTTATCTGCCGAAACAATCGATTCGGGGTGAGAGAGTGAGTCCCTTTATCATGGATATCCAGCCAGCGGACCAG
>JAPXNX010000147.1:0-3048 GCA_033811795.1 Methanolinea sp.
CTGCCGGGCACGAGCCCTATGATGAGATTCGTGCGTGCGTGGACGGCTGCTGGAGGGCCGCCGATGACTTCCGCTTCCGGCACCTTCTGCAGCCCGATGGCAATGCCGAGCGGGACGTTCCGGAAGTACTGCCTCTCTCCACGCACGATGAACGACCCGCGGGTCACGTATTCGCCGGCCTCCGGGGTCTTGCTCACCTGGGCTGGACGCACGCAGTACACGTCGGCGGCAAGGTGCCCGCTCTTCCAGGCCCCCGAGTAAGACGCGGCAAAACAGGCGACCTCGTCCATGCGTTCGGTCTTTCCCTTGACAACCACGACGGATGCCCCATGCACATCCGCGTGGACGAAGAGGTCCCCGCCTTCCATGTACTTCCTGACGAGCTCCTCGTTCTGGGACGCGTCCCTCCCGCCCACGACAAGGGTCCCGTCCGAGGTGACGAACCAGCGGAACCTGTGGTACCACCGCTTCTTCCCGGCGACAGCTCGTGCCACCGGGCGCTCCTTCTTCGGAACTGCCCTTTCCATGGCGGCACGCGCACCCGCGATCTTCCGCCTGTACTTCTTTATCTCCTCGTAATACGCGGCTGCGTTCGCCTCGATACTCTCCCCGGCAGCGAGAGTGACGCGCTCGCCGAGGTCGATGTCGACTGCCCCGCGCTCCGGGTACACCGCGATGATGCGGGAGGCAGGGCCGCTCCTCGCTCCCCGTGCGAACGCCTCGATCTCCTGCCAGGAATAAGTCTCCCGCGCCTTCCGGAGCGCCTCGAGGATCCCCTGAACGAGCGTGTAGTGCGAGTAAAGCGCCTCGACGGCACGCTCGCATTCCGCGATCTTCCCCTCGAACTTCTTCACCGCCTCTTCCTGCCGGGACCTGATGTGATCGTCCCGTCCGGCCTTCTCCTCCCTGCGGGAGACTTCCTCTCCCCGTGGCGGCACCGGCGGGGGAAAGAACGAGTCGAGCGCCTGGTTGAAGGTCTGGGCCGGGGCCGCTGCGGCGGATCCCCCGTCGAGAGGAAACGGGATGCAGGACTCCGGCGTGACGACCGGTGCAATCCCCTCCGATGCACGCCGCAGGAGGTTTTCCACCTCCCTGTAGAGGATGTCCGGTGGAGCATCGCTTGCCCTTGTCTCCTTATCGATGCCCGCCTGCCTGCAGAGGTACTCGGCATAGGGGCCGCCCAGCATCGCCCCGACGGCGAGGGCCCGGACGATGTCCCGCGACTCGCCGGCCAGGAACCGCGCGAATTCCCCGGGTCCCGATGCCGCAGGGTCCAGCGGGGGGAGCGGGTAGACAGCGCCGGCAACGATCTCCCTCTCCCTGAAATGGAGTCTCCTGAGAGGCTGGATGATGGTCCAGTCCCGATCGCACAGGACGATGTTCCCGCGGTCGAAGAGCTCGATGACCAGGTGGTAGAGCCGGTCGCTCTTCCCAATATCGAATATGACGATGCGCTGGACCCCGTGCTGCCTTGCGGCAAGGACCCTCCCCCCGGAGAGGTACTTGCGCAGGAGCATCGCGAAGGCCGTGGGCGTCTTTGGGACGCTCAGCTCGTGTGTTATGAGGTGAGCCCGAACAGGGGGTTCGACGACGAGCTGGAACCGGGCGTGTTCCTTCCCCTTGAACCGCAGGAGGAATGCGCCCGGGCTGACCTCGTAGGCCTTGTCGACCCAGAGGGGCAGGAGGCGTTCCCACTCTGTCACGAGGGCCCGCACATCGATCCCGCTCAATCCCCGGGCAGTTGCCATGGATATACCAAGTTAGATATGGCTCGAGAACCTAAAAATAGGACTACTGGTATTCCATGAGTCCAAACCCCCCTGACAAGAGGCACAAGAAGCCGGCGAAAAAGTCGTTCATGGATAGTTACAGGGAGGCCCTCGAGAAAGAGAAAGCTGCAAAGGAGAAGGAGAGGCAGAAGAAACTGAAAGCCCTCGAAGCGGCGGAAAAAAAGGGCGGGGCAGGTGAGGAGGAGGCCGAGGCGCCAGTGGTCGAAGAGGCGCCGCGGAAGAAGACCCGGGAGGAGAAACAGGTAGAACACCTGGCACGGATATACAAGACCCTGGTCGCGTCGGTCCTCGGGATTTTGACCGGCGTGATATCGTACCTGGTCATCGAACCCCAGCAGGTCGCCGGCATCCAGGCCTACACCATCCTTGCAGTCTTCATCATGGCCGCCGGCATCGTTGTCCAGAAGCACATCTTTGCCCTCGTCAAGATCGGTAAGCACTCAATGGGGGCCAAGGACTGGTTCTACCAGGGGTTCATGACGTTTGCATTCTGGTTCATCGCCTGGACGATCCTGCTCACACAGGGTACCTGAAACGGGAGTTTCCCAGGGAGCCTTCCCATGCGGATCGCAGTCGTCCACAGGAATCGGTGCCACTCCAAGAAATGCGGGACCGAGTGTATCATCTACTGCCCGAGGGTCCGCACTGGTGACGAGACCGTCACCATCGGCGAGGACCAGAAGGCACACATCTCCGAGGAGCTCTGCGTCGGGTGCGGCATATGCGTAAAGAAGTGCCCGTTTGAGGCAATCGACATCGTCAGCCTCCCCGAGGAGCTCGAACACCCCACGCACCGGTACGGAGAGAACGGTTTTGCGCTGTACGGCCTCCCCATCCCTGCCGAGGGGAGGGTGACTGGTATCCTGGGCCCAAACGGCATAGGGAAGACCACTGCGATCAAGATCCTCTCGGGGCAGCTCAGGCCAAACCTGGGCATCCTCCACGGGGAGGCTGCATGGCAGGACGTGCTGAAGATGTATGCCGGGACGGAACTCTTCGATTACCTCCAGACCGTCTCGCAGAAGAAGATCAAGGTCGCCATCAAGCCCCAGTACATCGATTACATCCCCCGGGTCTTCTCCGGCACCCCTGGAGATCTCCTGAAGAGCACAGATGAACGCGGGAAGCTTGCCTCCTTCGTCGAGGCTATGGGTCTCTCCTCCATCCTCGACAGCGATATCGCAACGCTTTCCGGCGGGGAACTCCAGAGGGTTGCAATTGTCGCGTGCCTCGCCCGGGACGCGGACTTCTACTTCCT
>JAPXNX010000148.1:0-3022 GCA_033811795.1 Methanolinea sp.
GGCCCCCTTCAGCGCTCTCGACGGCTCGATCTCCTCGTGCACTACCCTGCAGAGCGCCTCCACGAAGGCACGGGGGTCTTCCCTCTGGAAGGCGTTACGGCCGACGCAGACACCCGCACCACCCGCCCGGACGGAGTCACGGATGATCCCGAGCGTCTCGAGGTCCCCCGCCTTCTCCCCACCTGCAATGAAGACCGGGACAGAACAGGCCGAGACGATATCGGCGAACGATCCCTGGTCTCCCGTGTAGTTGGTCTTGATGAGGTCGGCCCCGAGTTCTTCTGCAACCCTGACGCAGTGACCGACGGTCTCGGGAGCCGTGGGGCTGATCCCCTTGCCCCTCGGGTAGATCATCACGAGGAGGGGCATCCCCCACCGGTTGCAGTCCCTCACGATCTTTCCGGCCGACTCGAGCATCCCCGACTCGTTCGGGGCACCGAGGTTGATGTGGATGGAGACAGCATCCGCCCCGAGTGCGATCGCCTCCTCGACAGTGCAGACGAGCACCTTGTCGTTCGGGTCTGGGTTCAGGGATGTGCTGCCAGAGAGGTGAACGATGAGCCCGATGTCCCGCCCTCTCCTCCGGTGGCCCCTCTTCACGATCCCCTTGTGAAGGACGATTGCGTTTGCACCCCCCTCGCTCACCTCGGAGATCGTGCGTGCCATGTCCTTCAGCCCCTCGATCTGGCCCATCGTGAACCCGTGGTCCATGGGTACGATGACCGCCCGCCCCGTGTTCCGGTCCATGATTCTTTCGATGCGGATCTCCTTTCCAATCATTTTTTCCCCTCCTGGAGCACCTCGTATGCCTCTTTTGCCGACCGCCCCTGGTGCACGATGAGCGCCGCGGCGGCGATGAACCGGTCGGGTGTCGGGTGCTGGAAGGCGTTTCTCCCGATCGAGATGCCTGCCGCTCCACCCTCCATCGCCCCCTCGATCAACTCGAGGGTCGAAAGGTCGCTCGTCTTGCTCCCGCCGGCCACGACGACAGGTGCCGGGCAGCCCCTCGTGACTTCCCTGAAGCTGTCGGGGTCCCCCGTGTAAACGGTCTTGACGATGTCCGCCCCGAGCTCGGCTGCGACCCGCGCAGCGAGGCTCACGTAGTCGACCTGGTGTTCGTTATCGATCTTCCTGCCCCTCGGGTACATCATCGCGAGGAGTGGCATCCCCCACTCCATGCATTCGACCGCGGTGCGGCCTAGGTCCGCGAGCATGCGTGCCTCGGAATCGGCCCCGATGTTCACGTGGATCGAGACGGCGTCTGCACCCATCCTGAGCGCGTTCGTGACGGTGTTGACGAGGACCTTCTCGTTAGGGTCAGGTCCGATCGACGTGCTAGCAGACAGGTGGAGGATCAGGCCGATGTCGCGGCCGCTCCTCCTGTGACCATAAAGGGACAGCCCGATATGGCCGAGGACCGCGTTCGCCCCTCCCTCCGCGACAAGGTCGACAGCACGCCCCAGATCTATCAGGCCCTCCATCGGCCCGTTGGTGACGCCGTGGTCCATGGGGACGATGATTGTTTTGCCGGTGTTCCGGTTCATGATCCGTTCCAGACGAATTTCTTTTCCTCTCATAATGATCTCCTGCCCACGCAGCACATTTTTCTCTGAAAAATGGCTGATGGGCTAGTTAAAATACCTAAAATAACCGAAATACGTGCAACTCCATATCAGAGCCGTGGCTCCTCCCAGGAGATGCGCGAGAACAGGCCTTTCGATGCTGATGCAAGACGCGCCGCTAGCAGGGATAAAAACGTTCACCGGCGAAAAAACACTCACCTTGCATTAAAGAACTGGGTTGTATGTCGATATATATAAAACTACTGAGAAAGGAGCCCTCACTTCCTGGTCTTCTTTAGGGAGATGACATCGCCAAGGGTAGGGACGACCTTGCCGCCATACTTTCCGCTCTCCTCCGTGGATGGCGAATCGATGAGGCGGATATTCAGCGCCTTCTCGAGTTTCCTCCTGACGTCGTCCTCCGGTATGAGGTCTCCCTTCTCTATCTTCTTGATCAGGAGTTCCTTCTCCTTGAGCTGCATCGCAAGCTCTTTCTGGGACCACCCCTTCTCCATCCGGGCCTTGCGAATCCTTTCCCCGTAGTCTTCGACGATCTCTCCCTCGATGAAGTCGAAGACGTCCCTCTTTCTCTTCTCGGGCGGCGTCGGGGATACGCGGGGCAGGGTCCCGGCACGCGGGGCTGACTTCTGGACCTTGGGGATCTCGGTGCCATGCCTGGCACACCGGGCACAGACCTCGAGCACAGCTCCTTCCACGCGGACCGTCTTCGATTGCCCCTGTATGATAGCACCGCACATTTCGCACTGCATACTCGTCGCAAACATCTTTATAGACATTTTTCCCTATATACTTATTCGAGGCAGGAAAATGGTGGAAAGTGCCCGTCAATCCCAGGAACCCCAGAACCCCGAGGAGCTCTATCGCTACCTCCTCGACAGGGTCACCAACATGGAGACCCGCAACCTGGAACTGCGGGAACAGATCCGCCAGATAGAATCGGACAAGAGATACATCGAGACCCAGAAGATCCGTTACGAGCGCGAGGTCAGGAAGCTCAAGAGCGAGATCGAGCAGCTCCGGAGTCCTCCCCTCATCATCGGGACTATCACGGATGTCCTCGACAGCGGGAGGGTGGTCGTCAGGAGCAGTGCGGGCCCGCGTTTCATGGTCAGGAGCTCGATGTGCATCGATCCCGAAAAACTCAAGCCGGGCGTCAGGTGCACGCTGAACCAGCAGTCCCTTGCCGTCATAGATATTCTCCCCGAGAGTTACGATGCCCAGGTCTACGGCATGGAGGTCGTGGAGAGCCCCGAGGAGACGTACGCAGACATCGGCGGCCTCGACCAGCAGATAAACGAGATCCGCGAGGCCGTGGAACTCCCCCTGAAGAAGCCCGAGCTCTTCGAGCACGTGGGGATAGAGCCGCCGAAGGGCGTGCTCCTGCACGGACCCCCGGGGACCGGAAAGACGCTGCTCGCCCGTGCTGTCGCCCACGAGAC
>JAPXNX010000149.1:0-3019 GCA_033811795.1 Methanolinea sp.
ACGCTCCACGTCCCAGACAGGAAATACATGGGGGACAACGGGGCGATGATAGCCTATACAGGGAGGCTCATGCTCGAGAAAGGGTTGGCAATGCCTCCCGGAGAGACCAGGGCCAACCCCGTGTTCCGTGCGGACCAGGTCGAGGTCACATGGTGGGACGAGGGGGTGGCCCAGGGAGTGCAGAAGTCCCGTGCCCCGGAGCCAGGTGTCGCCAGGGGTGCAGAGGCGATCGTCAGGGTGGGCACCGATACGGTGACGAAGCAGCGCCAGAAAAAGTTCTACCGCCAGCCTGCACTCGATGCGCGCCTCATCGCGGAGCGGACGAGGGCGGAGGCCCGCTTGATATCCATGGCCAGAAGGCATGGTGTCCCCACGCCTGTGATTCGTGACATCACGGCTGACACGATCGTGATGGAGAGGGTTCCAGGGCTCCTCGTAAAGGAGGATCTCTCCGTAGAAAACCTGTTCCTGGCAGGGAAAACAGTGGGGAGACTCCACTCCGCGGGGATCGTCCACGGCGACCTGACGACGAGCAACATGATCTGCCGGGACGGCCAGTGTTTCCTCATCGACTTTGGGCTTGCCCAGGTCTCGGGGGAGGTCGAAGCTCGCGGCGTTGACCTCCACGTCCTCTTCCAGACCCTCGAGAGCACGACGGACGACCATCCCGCCCTGAAGGAGGCGTTCCTGCGAGGCTACAGGGAGGAATTGGCATGCGCCGACGAGGTCATCGTGCGGGAACAGGAGATCGAGCGGCGGGGGAGGTACCTGTGAAGATCACTGTCGTCACGAATAATCCCCACAAGGCACGCGAGATCAGCCTCTTCTTTGAGGGGGTGGCAGAGGTGACGCACATCGCACTCGAATGCCCGGAGATACGGCATGACAGTGTCAGGAAGATCGCAATGAAAAAGGCAGAGTTCGCGTACGAGGCAATCCACACCCCCCTGATCTGCGACGATACAGGGTTTTACATCCACGCTCTCCGTGGATTTCCCGGACCGTACGCGGCGTTCGTGCAGGAGACGATCGGAAACGAGGGTATAATGCGCTTGATGGAGGGGATTCCCGACCGCAAGGCGCATTTCGAGACAGCCGTCGCCTATGCTGACGGGAGAGATATCCGGGTCTTTTCCGGAAAGATCCAGGGCAGGGTTGTCAGGCCCCGGGGGGAGGGGGGGTTTGGATACGACCCGATCTTCGAATGGCGGGGGCGGACCCTTGCCGAGATGTCACCCGAAGAGAAGAACAGGATCTCGCACCGGGCGCGTGCCCTCAAACGGCTCCGGGACTTCCTTGCCACCGGCGGATAGAAAGGCAGAGAGGTCTTCCCCATTGTGTACACAAATCCTTATGTGTTCGCAGATCTCTTATTAAGAGATAGAATCCCGGGTGTTTTACCATGGCACGGTTCCCAGAAGCTGAAGCACGGTTGCTCAACGTGAAGATCTGCATGAAATGCAACGCAAGAAACGCCATCCGCGCTACGAGGTGCCGCAAGTGCGGATACCAGCACCTCCGGCCGAAGAACAAGGAGCGCAAGGCCTGACCTTTCAGGCCGAATAATAGGTCACCTTTTTTCCAGGCTCGCTGTATTCACCGCGGTAAGTCTCGATGTTCCTCTTGTACCCGATTCTTTCCGTGAATCCAAGTTCCCGCAACTTCTCGCGGACCCGCATCACGTCGGCCTCGTCCCTCCAGTCCCGCGTGTAGACGTAAATGACCTTGCGCTCGTCCCGCGAGTCCGGGTCGGGTCGGGCAGTGCTCACTTTTGACGATATCCCGAGTTCTCCCCGGCAGGTCGCGTCCCGCACCTTGGCCCATGCCGAATCGACCTCGGAAGGCGGGACAAAGATGAGCCATTTCCCGGCAATCTCGTCCTCGATCGCGTCGGGGGATACCCCTGGGGCGTCCTGGACGATCCAGTGCATGGTGGTCGTCTTTCCGGGGATCACTCCCTCTCCCCTGCATATGAGCTGGTAGACGCCCCCCGGTCCGCCGTACCTCCTCTCCATCGCCTCCCCGAGTACCGGGTAGTCTGCGCAGAATGAACGGAACACCTCGGTAAAGGAGTCCCGGAAGTCGACCCGGTTCTCGACCAGTGTGAAGAGAGCGAGGCCCCGGTCATGAAGCTCCCTGTTCAGGAGGTGCAAGAAGAGCCCGCAGGCAAGGTCGGAGAGCGAACCTGGATCGATCTCACTCATGCATTAGGATTGCGGCGATCGATAAAAAAGGGTATTGTGAGACACTTCAGGTCCGCAGAAGCGAACTCGCGAGAGTTGCCGCACGTTCGCCGGAAAGGAGCATGCCGCCAAAGATCGGCCCCATCCGGTGCTCACCGGCGACTGCGTTAGCGGCCATGCCACAAGCCACGAGGCCCGGGAATATCTCCCTCGTGTGGGCGAGGATCTCCTTCTCCGCACGGTGTGCCCACATGAACCCCTCCCCTCTCACCGCAACCTCGCCCCCCTTCCTCTCCACGAGACGGGCGAGGACTGCGTCGTGGCCTGTCGCATCCACAGCTACCCGGCAGCCCATCGTGAGGGGGTCGACATGGAGCCCGGCCATCTCTACGGGTGTCCAGTTCAGGACGAGGCCCGATAGCCTGCCGTCGCCGTGGATCATCACGTCCTCGACCGAGAAGAGCGTGAAGAACTCGACACCCGCATCGCACGCGGCGGCCGAAAGCTTCGATACGGTCTCGATAGAGGACGAGACATAATAGCCCTCCTTGTAAGGAGTGTACTTGATCGAGAACCTGTCGAGAAGCCTCCGGGCTTCTTCCTGGACAACGATGCGGGGGAACATCATCCCCCCGCCCCACATTCCTCCGCCGACAGAGAGCTTCTTCTCGATTAGGCCCACGCGGTGTCCCCGTTCCGCGAGGAGGGCCGCTGCAGTGAGCCCCGACGGCCCGCCGCCGACAACGGCCACGTCCATCTCCATGAACTCGAGGAACCTCCCGAGCTGGGACGCCACGATGGCCCTGCTGATTGTTATCTCGTCAAGATCCATGGTT
>JAPXNX010000150.1:0-3001 GCA_033811795.1 Methanolinea sp.
GGATAGATGCAGCTGTTGTGTCGGTAGTGGATTATATAAAGTCGGTGAGTGTCCCTGTCAATGACCGCGAACGGATCATCCAGGTCGCGACGATATCTGCAAATAACGACGAGGAGATAGGCAAGCTAATCTCCGATGCGATGGAGAAGGTCGGATATGGTGGACTTATCACGGTCGAGGATGCAAAGAGCCTCGAGACGAGCCTCGAGGTAGTCAAGGGGATGCAGTTCGACAGGGGGTTCATCTCGCCTTACATGGTGACCGACCACGAGAAGATGACGGTAGAATACGAGGACCCCGCGATCCTTATCACCGATCGCCGCATCTCGACCCTCAAGCAGATGATACCGATCCTCGAGACGGTAGCCCAGGAAGGAAAACCACTCCTCATCATCGCCGAGGACGTGGAGGGCGAAGCCCTCGCTGCCCTGATACTGAACATCATCCGCGGTGCCATCAAGGCCTGTGCAGTCAAGGCCCCGGGGTACGGGGACGAGAAGAAGGCAATCCTCGAAGACATCGCCATCATCACCGGTGCGACCGTGATCTCCGAGGACCGCGGGATGAAGATCGAGAACGTCTCGCGTCAGGCTTTCGGATCAGCGCACACCGTGAGGGTGGACGACGAGAAGACCCTTATCGTCGGGGGGAAGGGGGACCGCAAAGCGCTGGAGGACCGGATCCGGCTCATCGAGTCGCAGATCCACATCGCGGACTCCGAGTTCCGTAAAGACGAACTCAAGAAGCGGCTCGGGAACCTGACGGGTGGCGTGGCTGTCATCAAGGTCGGGGCGGCCACGGAGACCGAACTGAAAGAGAAGAAGATGCGGATAGACGACGCCCTGAACGCAACGAAAGCCGCCGTCGAGGAGGGGGTCGTCCCAGGAGGCGGACTCGCTCTCTTCTGGGCTGCATCAGCCCTCGATTCACTAAATTTCGACGACGACCGGAAAATAGGCGTCTCGATAGTGCGCAGATCCCTGGAAGAGCCACTCCGCCAGATCGCAGAGAATGCCGGCATCGAGGGTGCTGAGGTCATTGCACGTATCCGGAACAGTGGCGATAGATCATTTGGATACAACGCAAAGACAGGGACGTACGAGAACCTCGTGGAAAGGGGGGTCATCGACCCTGCAAAGGTCGTCAGGGTGGCCCTCCAGAACTCGGCATCGATTGCCGGGATGATCCTCACGACAGAGGTCGCAATAACCGATTACGACGAGGAGAAAGATACGAAGACGGCTGCGATCATCATCTGATCACCCCACCGGGCCCGGGCGCGACCGGTACCACTCTTTTTTTTGAAAGGCCATCGGGAGCATGATAACTGGATCCCTTTTCCGGAGTACTCACAGGATATACAACATTTTACATCTCCTCATTCCAAGCGGGTAAATTAAATTCGAGATATGTGAGCATCAGGCCCAACGGATGAAAATTTTAATCCTCCCCCCGTTTGAGTTTTGGCAAGTGAATCAGTCGATTTTCATGCCAAATAGCGAAGAGCCCTTTCCGGTTCCTTCTGAAATGAAGCCTCGACCGTAGGCATGTATGATGAAGAACGTATCAGGGAGGCACCAACTCTCCCAGGCTATGGCACAGTAAGTTTCAGAAACGCTCATGTATAAAGCCCGAGCAGAATATCCATGACATCCCCGGGGAGGAGATCGGGCACCTCAACTTCAGATGTCAAGGCGTTCCCCGTCCTGCATGACACGCACGTTCTCGAAGGTGTCGAAAAACCACTGGTGGTTGTCGGTATGGACCGGGATGAGGATGTCAGGATCGACCCGGTCAATGACCCATGCAAGGTCTTCGCGGGACGCATGGCCTGAGGCGTGGTACCGGGAGTCGAAGACGGGCTTCCCATCCCCGTCGAGCGAGAACCCCCTGGCCTCCAGCCCGAACCTGCGGGTCCACTGCCAGAGCCTCCGGAAATCGATCTCCATCTCCTCGTTGAACGCCTCGCATGACGAATAGATGTAGGTACCTTTGTCAGGCTTGATGTCCAGCAGGTGTTTCATGTCGTAGAAGGAGAAGCAGAGGATGTAGCCATCCGGGTTGTCATGGAGTTCCCCGTGGGAGATATACTGGTCGTATGCCCGGTCCATGACGACCTCTGTCTCCCACTTCCGCTTTGCCATGTTGACAAGCTCCCCATAAACCCCGACCGACTTGTAGCGGCATACCCCATCGGCGCATTGCATGGCGTCGAGGAGGTAAAGGTCCCTTGCTGTGACGACCAGCATGCGGCCAGTCTCCGATGCGATCCGGGTGAACGTCTCCAGGCGCTCGAAGTTCCGGGGCGAGAAGTCCGCGATGATGAGCCCGCGTGCGCCGTCACATGCCGCCCTGCAGGTGTCGTACACCACATTCTCGCTTGTCGTGCCACCGCCTTCCTGCTCCCCCTCCGGCCCGGTAGCGCGGCCAGCCCGCGTCCCCTCGGTGATGAGGACCGATGCATCCTTTGCATGGTGGACGAAGTCCCGGGTCCTTTCGCCGAGCTTCCCGTGGAGGCGCATATCCCCGGTGTAGGCAATGACATGGTCGCCCTCCAGCAGGTACGCGGTCGCCCCAAAGATGGAGTGGTCCACTTCGTAGGGCGTGACCCTGAACGGGAGTGCCGAATCGTCGAGCGGAAGGCATTCCGCCGGTTGGTATTTCTTTGCCCGCGGGCTGTCCTGCCCCGGCCGATGCGAAAGGAAATCGACAAGAGATTCTCCCGGGCAGGCGGTGCAGATGCTAGTCCTGCAGGTGTAGGGGAGCTTCTTGTCGGATTCCAGCAGGAGCCCTGACTCGCTGATGGGCATTTTCGGCGAGGCGTAGAACGCGTCGGTCTCCGCCGACGAGGTACCGGAATCCTGGATCCCCTTCATGATGGCGAGCGTGAGCGGCGATGCGACGATGGGAATGCCAAGATCGAGGAGCCCGATGTTTCCCGTGTGGTCGACATGTGCGTGGCTGACTAGGACCGCGGTGATCTCCGGCGAGGGGTACGAGG
>JAPXNX010000151.1:0-2987 GCA_033811795.1 Methanolinea sp.
TGAAATGGCTTACGAAAAAGTTGAATGGGTCCCGCTGACCGGCCTCGGGAGGATGGTTGCGGCAGGGGAGTTCTCCAGCATCGACCAGGTCCTGGAGAGCGGCCGCCCCATCAAGGAACCGGAAATCGTGGATGCCTTCCTTCCCGACCTCGAAGACGAGGTCCTCGACATCACCATGGTGCAGCGCATGACCGACTCTGGCAGGCGGGTGAAGTTCAGGGCCGCGGTGGTCGTCGGGAACAGGGACGGTTACATCGGGTTCGGCCAGGGGAAGGATTCCCAGGTCGGAGATGCCATCAAGAAGGCCATCGTCGATGCAAAGATCAACCTGATCAAGGTCCGGCGGGGCTGCGGCAGCTGGGAGTGCGGCTGCAAGACGGTGCACTCGATCCCCATGGTCGTCGAGGGCGCGGCAGGCAGTGTCCGTGTGACCCTCAAGCCCGCACCCCAGGGAATCGGCCTTGTCACCGGGGATATCAGCAAGAAGGTACTGGAGCTGGCCGGGATCAGGGATGTCTGGACATTTGCGAAGGGCCAGACCAGGACGACGATAAACTTTGCAAAGGCCACGTTCAATGCCCTCAAGGCAACGAACATGATCCGGACAGGGGGAGAGGGATGACGTACGCAATCGTCCAGGTGAGGGGGGTTGTGAACACCCGGCGGGACATCAGGGACACCCTCAAGATGCTCCGCCTCCACCACATCAATCACTGCGTCCTCGTCCCTGACACGCCCGAATACCTGGGTATGATCCGGAAGGTCAAGGACTTCGTGGCATGGGGCGAGGTGGACTCAAACACGATCGAGACGATCCTGCGGACACGCGGGCGGATCGAAGGCAACCGCCCGCTTACCGACGAGCATGTCCGGGAGAACTCCTCCTACCAGGGGATTGCCGAGCTTGCGGCGGCTCTCGCTGCCGGAGAGGCGCGTCTCACCGACGTCCCCGGTGTCAAGCCGGTCCTGCGGCTCCACCCCCCCCGCAAGGGATACAGGACGATCAAGAGGACGTACCCCCAGGGCGGCGCCCTCGGTTACTACGGAAAGGAGATCAATGAGCTCCTCTACAAGATGAGGTGAGAGAGATGCCAGTCAACAAGAGGTCGAAATACCGGGGCTCGCGGACGTGCGGTGGAGGCACGCACAAGAACAGGAGGGGGGCCGGCAACCGCGGCGGCAGGGGCCGTGCGGGTCACCGCGACCACCGCTTCTCCCATTACTGGGTCTACGGGGAGGTGCACAACGGGAAGCACGGCTTCGTGAACCCGGGTTCTTGCAGGATGCGGACGATCTCTGTCGGGAGGCTCCAGGAGATGCTCGACGAGCTTCTGGCAGCCGGCCTCGCGTCGCGCGATGGCGATGCCATTGCAGTATCCGCAGAACAGATCGGTATCGATAAGATACTTGGGAGCGGAAAAGTCACAGAGAAATTGCGCGTTACGGCACGCGCTTTCTCGGGACAGGCGAAAGAGAAGATAGAGGCGATGGGTGGCCAGGCCTTGGTTATCTGATCGTCTTTTGGTGAAAGAATGGGAGAAATTCTGGACCGGATGGAACCGCTGCTGGCAGCGATGCCCGCGGTAAAAGGCCCCGAGGGACACGTTCACTTCAAGAACAAGCTCGCATGGACAGCAGGGATCCTCATCCTCTACTTTGTCCTCACCAACATACCCCTTTTCGGGATCGATCCGAGCTCGCAGGATATCTTCTTTTACTGGCGTGCACTCCTCGCAGGAGCGAACGGCTCGCTCGTGCAGCTCGGTATCGGGCCCATCGTGACCGCTTCGATCGTGCTGCAGCTCCTCAAGGGGGCAGACCTGCTCCATATCGATACCAGCGAAATCCACGGGCAGATCCAGTACATGGGCCTGCAGAAACTCCTCATCTTCGTGATGATCGTCATAGAGGCCGCCCCGAACCTCGTCGGGGGTTTCCTCCTGCCGGATACCGCCATCGCGGACATGTTCTTCGGCGGGAACGCGTTTCTGGTCTCGTTCCTCATCTTCGTCCAGATATGCATAGGCGGGCTCCTGATCGTCTTCATGGACGAAGTCGTCACGAAATGGGGGATCGGGTCTGGAGTGGGGCTCTTTATCATAGCCGGCATTTCCCAGGCAATCGTCAACGGTTTCATCAACTGGACGCCGGTCAATGACCAGTACCCGGTCGGGCTCATCCCACGAATTGCCGCAGTACTGATGGACGGCGCAAACTTCCTCCAGTACATGGGGACGGACTTGATAGCCCTCATCACCACCATCATCATCTTCCTGATCATCGTGTACGTGGAATCGACACGCATCGAGATACCCCTCGCCCATGCCCAGGTGAGGGGAGCCCGTGCACGGTTCCCGGTCAAGCTCATCTACGCGAGCGTGCTCCCCATGATCCTCGTCAGGGTGCTCCAGGCAAACATCCAGATGATCGGGCTCTTCCTGAACAACGTGGGGATCACGATCCTAGGGACGTTCCAGGGTGCATCGCCTGTCAGCGGCCTGATGTACTTCCTAGCCCCCGTCAACGGGCCCAGTGACTGGATGTGGTGGCTCTATGACCTCGGGCATGCCCCCTGGGAAGTCCTCCTCCGGATGGGTATCGATATCTTCGTCGTGGTGGTAGGAGGGGCCATATTCGCCCTGTTCTGGATCAAGACGGCTGGCATGGACTCAAAGGACGTCGCACGCCAGATCCAGAATTCGGGGATGTCGATCCCCGGGTACCGGAGGAACCCGCAGGTACTGGAGAAGTACCTCGACCGGTATATCCCCCGCGTGACCGTGATAGGCGGTGTCTTCATCGGGGTCCTCTCGGTGTTCGCGAACCTCTTTGGTGTGATAGGGTCAGTGAGCGGGACGGGTCTCCTGCTGACGGTCTCCATCACTTACAGGCTGTACGAAGAGATCGCGAGCCAGCAGATCATGGAAATGTACCCCTTCATGCGGACATTTTTCGGCAAGGAGTGAGAATGACGGGAAGGAGAGTGA
>JAPXNX010000152.1:0-2977 GCA_033811795.1 Methanolinea sp.
ACCGCATGGGTCCAGGCTGCGACCTCGGCGATGTGGAAGTGGGAAAGACATACATCGGGCGTGTCCAGGGGTTTGCCAACTTCGGCACGTTCGTCCAGTTGAATGACAGGGTGAAAGGGCTCGTTCACAAGAGCAACGTGCGCACGCCGCACCGGGAACGCGACAGCATCCTCGTCCGGGTGCTCAACATCCGCAGCAACGGCAACATCGATCTCGAAGAGGTCACGATCCCGGTCTACACCGTGGAGATGGTGGAGAAGAAGTCCACTGCCGTTCGTCTCGCGGAGATCGGGGGAAAGGTCGGGAAGACCGTCCGGATAGAGGGGGAGATCGCCCAGATCAAGCAGACGAGCGGCCCAACGATCTTCACAATCGTGGACGAGTCGGGGACCGAGAACGCTGCGGCATTCGTCGAGGCGGGTGTGAGGGCGTACCCGGAGGCAGAGTGCGGGGACATGGTCAGGATCGTCGGCGAGGTGATGATGCGCCAGAACCAGCTCCAGATCGAGGTCGAGAGCCTGGCAATCCTTGCCGGGGAAGATGCGGAGGCGGTCCGGGAGAGGATCGACAGGGCGCTGGACCTCCGTTCCGAGCCGCCAGACCTCCCCCTCCTTGTCGAGTCCCCTGTGCTCGAAAAGTTGAAGCCGAAGATGCGGCAGGTTGCCAAGATCATCAGGAAGGCTGTATTCACATCGCAGCCGATCGTCCTCCGCCACCACGCGGACGCGGACGGGATCTGTGCGGGAGTTGCCATCGAGCAAGCGGTCATTGCGCTCATGAGGGAATCCGGGGCGGACTTCGACGCCGATTACTTCCTGTTCAAAAGGGCCCCCTCGAAGGCCCCGTTCTACGAGATCGAAGACATCATCCGGGACCTGGATTTTGCCACGAAGGACAACGCTCGTTACGGCCAGAAGATGCCGCTCGTTATCCTAATGGACAACGGGTCGACGGAAGAGGACCTGCCATCGATGAAGATGGCGCAGGTCTACGATCTCCCCATGCTCGTGATCGACCACCACCACCCCGACGAGATCGTCGACCAGTACCTCGTCGGGCACGTCAACCCCTACCACGTCGGCGGGGACTTTGGGATCACGGCCGGGATGCTCGGGACAGAGATCGCACGCCTCGTCAACCCCTCTATCGAACCGGTCATCAGGCACCTGCCTGCAGTTGCAGGGGTGGGAGACAGGAGCGAGGCGCCGGAACGCGCAAGGTACCTCGCCCTCGTGCAGGATGCCTATACCGAGGAGGACTGCAGGAACATTGCCCTTGCCCTGGACTACCAGCAGTTCTGGCTGCGGTTCAACGATGGCCGGGAGATCATCAAGGACCTCCTCAACCTTGCGGGCAACGCGGAGCGGCACAGGAAACTCGTTGCACACCTGGTGGAGGGAGCGAATCTCGCGATAGAGGACCAGATGAGTGCATGCATACCGCATATCCGCCACGAGACGCTCCCCAACGGTGCGGAGCTCTTCCTGATCGATGTGGAGATCCATGCCCACAAGTTCACGTTCCCGCCGCCGGGGAAGACATCCGGCGAGGTCCACGACCGGCTCTGCCAGCAGTATGCAGGGTCCCCCGTCGTGACGATCGGGTTCGGCCCTGACTTCGCGGTCCTCCGGTCCAGGGGCGTGATGATGAACATACCGCAGATGGTCCGGGAACTCCGGGACGAGATCCCGGGCGGCGGCATCTCCGGGGGCGGGCACCTCGTCGTTGGGAGCATCAAGTTCGTGGAAGGCATGAGGGACGAGGTCCTGGATGGACTCATCGCCAAGATCTCCCGTGTCAGGGCTGGAATGCCTGCGTGAGATGCCCCGGGCGATTCGTTTTTGCCAGGTCACATGTCTTTCCCTTAGGTAAGTGTCGAGAATCCCATTAATAATCGCCGAATCCTGTGCAGCTCCCTGATTAAAGCCCTGGTTCTCACCGCGCCCGATGGGTATTTATTTATAGACGTAAAGTATACCAAACTACCACGGCTGAGGTGAATGGACATGAACACTTCACGCAATATAAGGCAATGCTATAACGAGACCCAGGCAAGGATTGTCCAATACCTCAAGGGAGGTCTCGAGAAGGGGAAGACCTATTTCAAATCGAAATATATCGCCAGGGAACTTGGGCTCTCACCGAAAGAGGTGGGGACCAACATGGCCATCCTCTCCGAGATCTGCCAGGAACTGGCAATTATCAAGTGGAGCTATTCGAACAGTACCACCTGGAGGGTGACGTCCCGGTCGGTATAGGTTGGGGGTATCCCGAACCCCCGGTTCGTTTTCCATGGGCAAAGTCGTCGAGTTCGAATCGGTTATAGAATTCGTTGCTGTCATCAACGAGGAGAAGGACTGCATCATGTCCCAGGACAAGACGCAGGACCAACCCGGGGCCCTCTGGTTCAACATCGATGTACCGAAGGGCCACGGCGTCAGGGCCGGGGACCGGGTCAGGATAACGGTCGAAAAGATCTGATCCTGGGGCTTTCCAAGGAAAGTCACCCTCGTCCTGTCCCGGAGGGCCTCTTTGCAGGCTATGTGAAATGGCCACCGCGTCCCTGCTGTTTTGCGATGGCAGAAACCTGCTCCGGGTGATAGAAAAAAGTGAAGGGTCAGTCTCCCGGGGGAGAGTCGTTCTCGATCTCTTCCACGAGCTCGGACCCGGTATTCTTCCTCGCCCTGCTGACGTCTTTTAAATCCTCGACGGAGATCTCTGTCCTCACAGAGGCGTCCATCTCCCTGAGGATCTCCTTTATCTCGTCTGATGACGGGATATTCCCAAGGATATCGGTTTCCGGGAGACTGGAGGGCTGGACGGCACCCTCGCCGCCACTCTCCCCGGTTGCGCCGAGGAACCGTGCGGCTTGTGCCATCAGAGTCGAGACCTCGAACGGGAAGATGATCTTTGTCGCCTGGCCGTCTGCCATTGTCTTCAGTGCATCGAGCGAGAGGACGGTGATCGCCCTGCGGTC
>JAPXNX010000153.1:0-2971 GCA_033811795.1 Methanolinea sp.
TTGCCGTGCGGACGGTCTTCGATCACCTCTCCCGTTCAGATGCGATCAGCCAGGTCACCTTCGTATGCCACGGAGAACGCGCTTTTCTCCTGTTCAAAGATGCTGTCGATGAACTGGCAGGAGAGTACACACGGACAGCAGGTCACGGCGGCAACTGCACGGGCCTGCAGGGAGACGTGCAGGAAGCGGTTCGCGAGCAGGTCCGGGCCCAGGTCCAGGTGATCGAGATCGTTTACGGGATCCGTTTCGTGGAGGGGGAACGACTGGCCGGAGAGATTGCATCGAAATGCAGTGACAGGGAGTGCGCAGACATCGCCACGTCGGCTCTCAACAGCTGGGTCGCCCTATCAGGGGCGAGCGGCGACGTCGAGGTCCCGCCCGAAGTGCTCGCCCGCATCCTGGACAGGGCCTCGAAAAGGACGTCCCACCAAAACGGCACCGGGCGGGGAGGAGATGGTACAGGTCCCTGATCCCCTCCCTTTATCCCATTTCATGACAAAAAAGAGAGGGCATAGGGTGATGCAAATGCCAAAGACCGCATATCAAAAGTACGTTGTCCTAGGTATCCTGGAAATCCGCCCAATGGCAGGAAGCGAGATAAAGAGATGCATAAGGGAATATTTCTGCAGCGGACTGGAGGTAGACGAGAACGCCGTCTCTCCTGCACTCCGCGCCCTGACTGCGGAGGGTCTCGTGAGCAGGGAAGTGCACCAGGAGAAGGCAGGCAGGGCGAGGAACGTGTATTCCCTGACATCAAGGGGAGAACAGGAATTGAAGCGGTGGCTGCATTCCCCTGAAGAAAAGGACCGTGACTTACTGTTGAAGTGCGTCTTTGGATATGGCATTCCCCCCGAAATCATGAAAGAGAAGATACGTGCATTCCGCACCCGGTGCGAGGCAGAGGTCACGTCGATCGAGACGAAGGAGAGCCGTATCGCATCGCTCCCTGATACGGCGATTGAGAAGCCATTCCTGCGGTCCGTCGCCCGTTTCGAGCTCATGAAATACATCGCACACCTCGACTGGGCACAGGAGACGCTCTCGATGCTCGAGACTCTCGAGGTGCCTGAACGCGAGGCGTGACGCAGCGAGTGCGGTCTTCCTCCCTTTCTCCTCACCCGGCCCCGGGTCCCTGTATCACCATCGAGACCATCTTGAAAGGCGTCGTTCCCGGGATGGCATTGGGGATGTGTGCCGGCTTGTACCTGACGGGGTTCCCCAATGTGAATACCTGTCCACGACGGTATTCTCCGACCCTTTCGCCAGTGTACCGGTCACCTCTCCGTCTCTTCCCACCTCGGCTTCCCGCCATACCGGAGTGCGCTTTCGACGGGGCAGGCATCCATGCACCTCTGGCAGAGGTAGCATTCGCCCTTCGAGTCTTCTCTCCCCGCCTCGCTGGTCGGGCAGGCCTTCTCGCACTTCCCGCAATCGATGCAGGCATCGGTCCGGCGGATCTTCCACAGGGCCGGCGTTGCAACGACCTGGAATATTGCTCCGACAGGGCAGATGAACCGGCAGAACGGGCGGTAGAAGAAGAGAGAGACAACGACCAGGCACGAGAAAACAACAAAACCGGCGGAAAAAGTCAGGGTGAAGAACTGCCGTATCCCAAAGAAGTGCAGGACAGGGAGAGAGAGTGCAAGTCCGCACCCGAGAATGAGCAGGAAAACGAGTCCGCGGGCGATGACAGGGAGAGGCTTCCACGGGAGCCGTAATTTCGGCGCCGGGACCATGGACGCGACTTCCTGTACCGCTCCGATCGGGCAGAGGTAACTACAGAAGTGCCTGCCGAAGAGAGCCGCCAGGAGAAAGAAGAGGGCCATGCCCGAGGCTGCCCCGAGGAGCCCCGCACCCGCACGGAACCCGGCATTCGCGACAAGCTCCTGGAACATATAGGGAAGCATGGGGGAAAAGATCGAAAAACCAAGTAGGATTGTCACTGCGAGGAGGATGTACCTGACCGTCCGGGTAAACTTCCCGGACCGCCAGAGTAACGCCCCGACTATAACGAAGAGAATACCGTAGGCAACGCCCACCATCTGGATCGTGTTTGGACCAGGACCCGGCATGATATCACCAGATACCGATATCTCCCCTGCATCCACATCAATGTGGTGGGTCTCGATCGGAAGAGGGGGAGACTCTCCTCACCTTCCCCGTATCTACGCCTCAAAAGGAGGCTAACGGCAAAATAAAAGGATTTTATCACTAAACATGCTGCGACGACCCGCAGTACTCGTCCTTGTAGAGCCAGTTCCGGTACAGGATCGGTGTGATGAGAGTCGTGACGAGGCTCATCACGATGATGGCCACGAAGACAGCCTGCCCGATATACCCCTTTTCCAACCCTATTAGAGCAACGATCATGGCGACCTCTCCGCGGGGAGCCATTCCAAAACCGATCACAAGGGAGTCTTTCTTGCAGATACCCGCGAGGCGGGCAGGGATCGCACAACCGATAACCTTCGTTGCTATGGCGACAATTGTCAGGACGACGAGGAAAGGCAGCATATCAGGAGTAAGCGCCTTGATGTCCGCAACCACGCCGAGGGAGACAAAGAAGATGGATGCAAAGATGATCTTCAAAAACTCGGCCCCCTCCTTGACATCAAGGCTCCTTTTAAGTGTCAGCCTCTCGAACGAGATCCCGGCGATGAAGGCACCGACGATGGCAGAGAGGCCAACAATCTCTGCAACCATTGCGTACAGGAACGCAAACGTCATGGCGAAGATGAAGATGAACTCTGGGTACTTTGCCACGAACTGCGTGTTGTCAAGCTTTACGAGGAAACGGCTCACCACGAATATCCCGACGGCCCCTGCCACTACGAGGAATACGATGACCTTTGCGAGGATGAATAGGATGACTGACGGGTGAAACGCCCCCGCCACGACGTCACCGGTTATCGCGAGCGCGATAAGGCTGAGCACATCGTCGATGACTGCTGCCCCGATGATAGCTTTTGCA
>JAPXNX010000154.1:0-2956 GCA_033811795.1 Methanolinea sp.
GCCGGGGAGGTTGGCGCTCGTCATTACCAGGAGCGGGTGGGCGAGATGAGAGAAGAGGAGGTGGTGCAGGCCGGTGTAAGGGAACATGCACCCCATGTTGTGGAGGTTCGAGATCGTGCTGTGGGCTTCCGGGTCCCGCTTTTCCAGGATGACAATCGGCCTTTCGTGTCCCTCGAGGAGTTCCTTCTCGCCTGGAGAGACTCTCGCGATCCGTTCCACGTAGTCCGGGTTCACCATGACAGCGAAGGGCTGTTCAGGCCGGCCAAGCCTTCGTTTCAGTTCACCGGCGAGCTCCTCGGTGCACGCGAGGTGGAACCCGCCCATTCCCCGGATGGCAACGATCGACCCGGCGTCGAGGAGCCGGGCGGTCTCCCGTATCACATCGAGGGAAGGGACATCGTTTCCCGACGAGTCGAGTAGACGCAGGGACGGTCCGCACGCAGCACAGGCGATCGTCTGGGCGTGGTGCCTCCGGCTTGAAGGATCACCGTACTCCTTTGCACACGCAGGACAGGGCGGGAACTCGGCCATCGACGTCCTCTCCCGGTCGTAGGGCAGATCCCGGATGATGCTGTACCGGGGACCGCAGTTGACGCAGGACGTGCACCAGTAACCCTCGTACCTCCCTCCCGGCGTGAAAATATCTTCGATACACTGGTCGCATGTTGCGATGTCTGGGGGGATCATTCCCGAGAGGGAACCTTTGTCACTCTCCTTTATGAGAAACGTGCCAGGAAAGGGCCCGGGATCGGGGAAGACCTCTACTCTGTCGATACGTGCCATCGGCGGCCCACGCGATACGGCCGCCAGGAATTCCTCGAACCTCTCGCCGCAGGCCTGGATCTCGACCTCGCTCCCCCTGTTCTGAACAAAACCGACAATCCCGAGCTGCTTCGCGGTGGCATATACAAAAGGCCGGAAGCCAACCCCCTGCACGATTCCACGGATTTTTATCCGTCCACTCCTGCGCATATTGTTCAAACAAAGTTTTATTGATTTATCACGCCATATAATAATAGGGTTTTAGCAGTGACCGGCCATATCAGGATAGTCAACGATCCCGTCGATCTCGTCCCGCTGCTCATCACTTTTCATAACGCAACCTACAAAAAGGTCTATGATCTGTTGACGAGGTCCTGGATGACCGAGGAGGAGCTTTGCGCCCAGGTGTCAGGCGGCGACGTGGGCCAGTGCCTGCTGGTCCTCAAGAAGGGGAACCTGATCGAGGAACAGTGGAGAATGCCGGTTCCCGGCCAGAAACCGTTCAAGGAGTACCGGGCTACGTACAACAAGTTCCGGGCGAATTTCCAGTGCAACTTCGCCGACCTCTCCGACCTGCTCTTTATCGCAGTCTCGAACGACGAGCATCTGCGGGAACTCGTCGAGAAGGTGGAGGAGGAGCTCCAGTCCGGGAACTCGTCGATCAATGACATTGCACGGAAGTTCGGGGTCAATCCCGTCTTTATCAAGGGGCTGGCCAAGCGTATTCCCCACCTCGATGTGAGGGGCCAGGGGCTGGTTCTTCTTGACCGTGACAGGCACTGATCCGCTCTCGACGCTCCTGCGCAGCAAGCGTGAGATCACGAGGCTCCAGATCCTTGTGGAGATCGCAGAGCACCAGCCTGCTATCCGCCAGCAGGAAGTCGCCCAGAAACTGGGAGTCACACCGCAGGCAGTCTCGGAGTATATACGGGAACTCGTGGAGGAGGAGATGGTCGCGGCCCATGGCAGGGGGCATTACAGCGTGACCAGGAGCGGAATAGAATGGATCCAGTCGCAGGCAGAGGTCCTCGAAGCGTATGCACGCCATATAAGAAGAGACGTCATCCAGCAGGTCTCGACCTGGACAGCGATTGCAGCGACCGACCTCCGGGAGGGAGAGGATGTCGGTGTCTACATGCAGAACGGTTTTTTGTATGCGTCCCGCGAGCCGAAAAGTGCCATGGGGAGAGCGGTCAGTGATGCACGGGCGGGAGAGGATGTCGGCGTCGCCCGGCTCTCGGGCTTGATCGACCACACCGAAGGCGTTGTACATGTCTGCAAGGTCCCCCGAATCGAGAGGGGGGGTTCCCGCCGGGTGCGGAGAGATCTCCTCCGCGAGCTGGTGAAGAACGCAGGGATCGTTGCAGCCGTCGGGCTCGAGGGGTACGTCGCCCTCGAGCAGATCGGGAGGAGACCGGACATGTTCTTCGGTGCCCGGGAGGGAGTGATCGAGGCTGCGTTTCACGGGATAGACTGCGCCATCATCATCGTTGACGAGGAGTTCACCGATTTTCTCAAGCGGCTCGAGGGTGTCGGGCTCACCTACAAACTCCACGACCTCGCCTCTCCATGAACATTTTAGTCGTGCCGCAGAAGGGTGACTACAAGGTTCTCTTCCTGGACAACCTCAAGGTCGTTGCTGTCGGGATAGCCGAGGTCGAGGAGACTTCGAGAGGGTTTCGGCCCGGGAGGTACAGGTTGCGGTGGGGTGGCAGGCAGCAGTTCCGCCATACACCGTCGAAAGAGCTTGTGGTCTCCCTCCGGAAGGGCTCCGTTTACCTGACGGGAAAGGACGTGGCTTTCGAGGGGTTTCTCCAGGACTTCCAGATCCCGTATACCATTACGGAAGTGTGCCGGATCTGCCTGATGGAAGACAGGGTAACACCGCTTTCCCGGAAGAACAGTGTCAGGTACACGACCGGTGAGCGGATCTGCTACGAATGCGGCAAGAGGGAGCTCCGCAGGGAACTCGCGACAATGGGCGGTGTCGGCCGCGGGGCGCTCGGGCACCTCGAGGAGCTCCTCGCCTCGTTCCGCGACGTGGGAAAAGTCCTTGCATCTGTCAGGCCGGAGAAGGCCCGCATCTCGCAGGCCCTCTTCGACCGCCTGGAAGCGCACCCGGTCCAGAAGACCCAGGCCCTCGTCGAACTCCCCCTCCCCCGCGAGTTTGTCGATGCATCGGGGGTCGAGACCC
>JAPXNX010000155.1:0-2935 GCA_033811795.1 Methanolinea sp.
ATCCTGGGGTGCATGCAGGCAGGAGAGACCCTCCGGATTCTCCTTGGGGATGAGCCGCTCGCAAAGGACGCGCTCATGGTCTGGGACGGAAAAACCGGGAGCTGGGAGAAGATCCGCGTCAGGCGGGACCCGGGGTGCTCCATCTGCGGGAGAGGGAAGAACAATGGATGACACGATTCATGTCCGGACATTTGCCCGGTTCCGGGAACTATTCGGAGACGACCTCGAGATCTCAGTCGCAGCGCCTGCAACAGTCCGTTCTGTCGCTGCCGAACTCGCCAGGGTAAACCCGGAGGGAGCCCGGGAACTTCTCGATGGGGAAGGGAACCTCTCGAAGTCAGTCATTGTAATGGTGAACAGGGAACGGGTGGCAGGGGCCGGGAGGGAGGAGGTCCCAGTCCGCCCGGGCGACGAGGTGGCGTTCTACCCGCCGGTGGCCGGGGGCTGATGGGAGGAGCACGGAGATGATTCGAGTCACGACAGACGACTTCGATCCGGGAGATCTCATCGCACAGGCACGGCAGAAGGACATGGGCGCTGTCGTCAGCTTTCTTGGGATCGTCCGGGACGACGGGATAGAGGGGATGGACGTGGAGGCGTACGGGGAAGTTGCCGAGAGAGACCTGCGGGAGATAGCAGGCGAGGCAGAAGCAAAATTCGGTGTCGTCCACGTTGATATCGTGCACAGGGTCGGACACCTGCGCGTAGGAGACCACATCGTCCTTATCGTTGTCGGCGCAACCCACAGGAAGGCGGCTTTTCTCGCCTGCGAATACATCATCGATCGCATCAAGGAGCAGGCCCCCATCTGGAAGAAAGAGTATTCTCGAGATGGATCATCCCGTTGGGTGCAGGGCGAGCACTAGGCCCGCAGCCCGGCCACCTCCAGGGGGGGAGTGCCCCCGTGAAACTTCAGCCCGCTCTTCTCCTCGTGGTGCACAAGCCTGCAAGGAGGAGGGCTACGACGGGGAGCAGACCCGAAAACGTTATCCTTGGTGATGCCGGTGCGAGCACGACCTCGATATGGGACGTCTCACCAGGGCTCTGGTTATAGGTGAGGGCATGGTCCTCGTACCCCGGGAGAGATAGGCGTATGGTATGGGCCCCGGGGGAGAGTGACGAGACGGTCAGGGGGGTAATTCCCCTGCCGGTATTGTCGATGAACACATCCGCTCCAGAAGGTTCAGAACTGATGGAGAGGATACCTGACCCTCCGGCGGCTGCAGAGGGAGAGAGCACTGCATTGACCGGTGTTGTCTCCCCTGCCGCCACCACGACACGCGTTGTGTAGTCCTGGTAATTATCCAGTGCGAGGGTCAGGGCATGCTCGCCCGGGAGTATGCCGGTCATGTCGAGGGGGTTGCCGGGCTGCGTGGTCCCCTGGAAAATCCCGTCCAGGTAGACGGATGCCCCGGCCGGAATGGAATCGACATGGATGAACCCGCTCTCCGGAGCGGTGTACCTGGTGAGGGGTATTTCGAGGGAAGTGATCTTCTTTGTCTCCACTTCAACAAGGCCGGTCCAGTCCTGGTAACCGACGGCCTTGAGAAGGACAAAGTGCGTCCCTGCCGCAACGTTCCCGATTGTTGCTGCAGTTGAACCCCGGTATATCCCGTCAACGTAGACATCCGCCCCACCGGGAGAGCTCTTCGCCTGTATTATCCCCACCTCCGAGAGAGGCTGCAGGACCGCGTCGGCCGTGATGGTCCCGCCGTCAGGGATGTCCACGATCGTGGCGTAGGGCTTGTACCCGGATAGGTATGCCTGGACGAGGTGCCCCCCTGCCCGGATATCCTGGTACGTCCATGGAGACTGCTGCCCTTTTCCTTCATCGACCATGACCAGAGCACCCGTTGGCTGGGACTTCACGACGAGGGTCCCCAGTGAACCGGTCGGCACGAGTTCCGCGGAGATGTAGGCAGTCTTTCCTGGGGAGACCGTGGGGGTATAGGACACCGTGTACGAATGGTAGCCATTTGCAGAGACAGTGATGGTAAGGGGGGCGGTCTCCGAGGGATTGACAGGGTACGTGACCGGGGTCATCCCGATGAGCATCCCATCGATGATGACAAGAGCACCTGGTGGTTTTGACTCTATCCGGAGATAACCGGCCTGGCCGTCAAGCGACTGGGGGGTGGTGGCTGCCGTGCCCGCGATGATAGCCGCAAGAAAGAGAACTCCCAGAAAAGAGGAACATGCCTGCATATACGAAGTTTTATTCACATTCCCCCTACTAATACCCAATGTACCTCCAGTGATCTTCAATCGCCAAATCCTTCCGCCCAGAGGTTATTTAGCAGGGAAGAATGCAAACTGATCAATAATGGCCTGGGTCTCGTGAGGGGGATCTTTCCGGGAAGGAACACTCCTTGCATGGAGGACCGGGGGGTGCACTCCATATGTTCGAGCAGCTGAACAGGTTCGAAAGAGCGATATATTACATCCTCGTCGTACTACTGGCATTCGTCATCGTGTTTTCGGTTCTCGAGCTCGCCTGGGAGGTTGTTAAAAATATCGTCATTGACACGACGTACCGCCTTGACAACCACGAAATACTCACCATCTTTGGTTTCTTCCTCCTCGTCCTCATCGGCATTGAGTTGCTGGACACCATCAAGGCTTATATAAAGAAACAGGAGATCCACGTGGAGATTATCGTCCTCCTTGCCATCATCGCGGTCGCAAGGAAGATCATTCTCCTCGATCCCTATGGTGATATCCCTATCTCGGACTTGACCCTCGGGGGTATGGGAGTCGTCGTCATCTGCCTCGCAGGCGCCTACTACCTGCTCAAGAAGGCAGGTGTATCTGTCGAATAGCACTACTGGACGACTCTTTTTTCCGGGGGATGGATCAATTGTTATGCAAGTAGGTCTCTCCCATTTTTTTTTTATTGTCGGAAAGTTATTCACAACAGGTGCATATCCGTACATGG
>JAPXNX010000156.1:0-2917 GCA_033811795.1 Methanolinea sp.
CCTCGCCCGCGGTGATGATGCCTGACTCCCTTGCCTTCCGGAGCGTGCAGCGGATGTTGATGAGCGGCTCCGATAGGGGGGAAAAGTTCTCCGGGTCGTAGACGAGCGCGACTTCGTCGTCGGAGACGAGCACACCGTCCCTGTACAGCCCGTAGACGAGGCCGACCCCCTCCATGCCGAGGGTGTCAAGCTCGGCGGCACGGAGTGCGCCCATGCTCGAAGCACCGATGACCCTAGTGCCACGCGAGAGTGCTGAGAGTATCTCGCGGTGGCCCACTGCACTCTCCTGGAAGAAGACGCCGTCGATGAGCGTGATGATGCGGGCCCCCCCTGCGACCGCGGAGGTTATGTCGCCCCGGCGTGCAGGGGGAAGATAGGCCGCGGGAAGGATCCCCTCGGCGAGGTCCCGCTCACAGCTGGGACCGAGAAAGACGACGATTTCGCGCTTCACGGCACCGTCTCCCCACCCTCTCCTGGTCCATGGCATAGATCTCGAGGCCCGGGACGATGACCCGGACGACAGGAACCCCTATCTCGGGGCGTGTCAGGTCGACGACGATGACCCGTTCCATGCCGGCACCGCGGATGCGATCGAGTGCGATCCTGATGTCAGAGAGGAAGTCATCGGTGTCGCAGGATGGAACGCGGTCATACGTCTCCTCGGACCTTCCATCGAACCAGTACGCGTTCATCCTCCGGACCCTCTCGTACCCGGCCCTGCGCCGGAAGTCGGCGGTATCGGTATCCTCCCGCGCCCCATGGATCTGGGTCAGGCGGCTCTGGGCCACCTCGGTCAGCGCCCGGAGAAGGGCTATCCGGGCACTCGTGTGGGTCCCCATTCCGAGCGTGAGGAGGGCCGGGTCGCGGAGCTGGATGTCGTCGGAGACTGCAGCGAACGTGGGGATCCCGAGATCGCTCGTGATGTCCCTGACATGTACCTCGACCTGGGCGGATTCGAACCGGGACAGCAGGTCGGAGGCGAGTGCGTCTCCGATCGCCGTGACACGGGGACCCGTGTCCCTGCTCGCCTCGACGAGGGACCATGCATCGCGCTCGATGACCTCCATGAGGGCGTGGAAGACTGCCTCTTCGAGCGTGTTCCCGGACGCGAGACCGTTCGTCGAGGTCCGGAAGAGCTGGTGGTATGTCTCCGGGAGAGGGTGGAAGACCGCGCTTGCCGGGACGAGTATCTCCTCCTCCTGGAGGAGATCGTAACCGGCGACCCACGGGATAGGCATCCGGGGGTCCGTGCCCCTGGGGAGGATGAGATCGGCAGGGTCGAGGGTTGGGATATTACTCCCGGCGTCCGGGTACCTGGCCACGGGGAGTGTGGCGCCGGGCGGGACCTCCGCGGAGTACCGCTCGATCCCCTCCATGATCGCCGATACCCTCGCCTCGGTCGGAGTGGCCCCTTTCCCGTTGTAAACGGAGATGGCCCCCCTCCCGGCGGTGGGGCGGATACTGGAGAAGACGGGGATGCCAAGCCTGTCGAGGTTCGTGATATCGGCGACCCGCGTGATCCCAGCGGCTGGAAGCGCCTTTTCCACGCGGGCGAGGGTCTCCTCGGGCGATACGGTCCTCTGGGTCTCATTGACGTACGATTTCCTGCATGGCCGAAGGGTTATTGGCACTCAAGTACTCCTGGAGGTGCGGGGACTCTTCCTTTCAGTATATGTGGGAAGAAAGGCACTTATGTATTCCTTCGCGCCAGGGGAATTCCTTCTCCGTGCGGCTGGCAGGGTCTGCAGGGATGAGAGATTACCTAGATGTGGAGTAGGTACGGGAGGGACACCAGCGCAAAGAGCATCACTATCATCAGGGAGGATACCAGGGAGACGACAGGGACCGCGTACTTCGAGAGCCCCCAACGCGAAAAGAGCCTCTCGACTCCCTCCTTGAGGATGTATCCCCCGTCCAGCGGGACCATCGGGAGAGCGTTGAATATCCCGACGTTGATGTTGATCCAGGCGCACCAGAAGAGGGTGTGCACCAGCCCCCAGAACCCGAAGAACGGCTCCTCGTAGAACCGTGTCTCCGGGGTCTCGAATGCCAGTACCCGTAGCGCCTGCCCGTAGGTACCCGGGTCGAACGGTATGGTGAGGAACCGGACCAGGCCCGGGAACGAGAGGCTCTGCCTGACGCTCTCCTTGACGAGGGCCCCGTCGTAGTACGAGATCCCCATGAACCCGGAGTCGCGCCTCCCGAGCTCGGCCGGCCATTCCGAGAGGACGAGCTGGTAGTCCCTGACCTCTCCACCCGACTCGAGCGTCAGTGTCACCCGGTCACCCGGGCGCGTCGCGTTCAGGATGGCGGAGACCTCGTCCCGGCTCGCGACCCGGGCACCGTCGACTGCCATGATGACAGAGGGCACGGGGATCCCTGCATCCCAAGCCGAGTAGTTCTTGTAGACCCCGGCGATGACAGGGCTCCCCGTCGGGACGACCATGCCGAAGATGAGGACGAGCGCGACGAAGCAGATCCCTCCGAGGACGATATTGTTCGTGATGCCGGCCCCGAACATGCGGATCTTCGGCATCCCCTGCACCTTTTCGAGTTCCTGCTCGTCGGGCTCGACAAAGAACCCGATCGGGATGACGGCGATCAGGGCCCCCATGCTCCTCACCGCGATGTTCTCCACGCGGCAGAGGATCCCGTGCCCCCACTCGTGGATGACAACGGTCAGGACGAATGCAAACCAGACGGCGAGCGTTGAGGGGACATACTCGTTGATGCCGGGTATCAGGAAGATGTTCTGCGGTGCGTAGATCCCTGTCGGCTCGGGCCTGAACACGAACGTGAGCCCGACGGAGAGGAAGAGGAGTGCAGCGATCCCGACTGAGATGATGGCTACCATGACAACCCCCAGGGTCGCGTAGGCCCGGAGGATGGGTGCGTAGCGGGTGAACCGGTCCAGAAA
>JAPXNX010000157.1:0-2894 GCA_033811795.1 Methanolinea sp.
GCGGCGCTCAAGGGGGACCAGGACCTCTCTTCCCCGATGATCAGCGCATCCCCTGACGCCCTCACGATCAAGGAGGTCCGCGAGGGGAGTATTCAGCAGCGGTACGAGACCGGGTGCATCTGGGAGTACACGACAGCCCTCGCAGCAATCGTGGCCGGGGCCGCGATCGTCGTGGTCCGCCACCCCGGCACCGTACCCCTCCTGAAAGATGCCATCGCGGGCCTTACCCGCGGGAGGGGGGGGTGAACCGGGAATGGCCCTCAAGGCACTCGATATCTACAAGATCCTCCCCAAGAAGAACTGCAAGGAGTGCGGCGAGCCGACGTGCCTCACCTTCGCGATGAAACTGGCCTCGGGGAAGGGGGACGTAAATCTCTGCCCGTACCTCGACGCGGAAGCGCGGGAACTCCTCGGCGCCTCCACGAAACCCCCGGTCGCGAAGGTGACCATCGGGGTCGGCGAGCGGAGCGTCACCATCGGGGAGGAGACCGTGTTCTTCCGGCACGAGAAGACATTCGTCCATCCACCGGGCATCTTCTTCGAGGTCTCTGACCTTGACTCCGACGAGGCGATCCACGCGGTCGCGACCCGGGTCTTCTCGGAGTCCTTCGTCCGGATCGGCCAGAGCCTCCAGTGGAGCGGGCTTGCCGTGCGCTGCAGGAGCCAGTCTCCCGAGCGGTATGCAGCCGTCGTCGATTCGATCGAGAAGAAAGGGTACCACCTCCCACTTGTCCTGGTAGCGGATACCCCGGCACTCCTCGAAGCGGCTCTCCCGCGGGCCGGGCAGTTCCGCCCGCTCCTCCATGCAGCGAGGCAGGACACTGCCAATGAAATGTCCACCCTTGCCCGCAACTATGGCTGCCCCCTCGTGGTCGCCGATCCCGACCACGACCGCCTCCTCTCCCTTGCGACCCGCAGCGAGGGGGCGATCGGGCAGGACCTCCTCCTCGACGCTTCGCCCGCGACGCTCCGTGAGCTCCTGGTCTCTTCCTCCCGCATAAGGATGGAGGCTATCTCGCGGGTCCCCGGGGCAGGTTATCCTCTCTACGTCGATGCGGGGGGCATCGAGGGGACCATCTCCGCCGTCCTCCTCGCGGTCCTCAAGTTCGGCGGTGTGATCGTGACCCCGCCCCTCGACGCGGCGAGCGCAAGAGCTGCCCTGACTCTGCGGCAGAACATCTATACCGACCCCCAGCGCCCCATACAGATGAGCCCCGGCCTGTACAGGCTCGGGAACCCGGGGCCCGACTCCCCTGTCTTCCTCACCGTGAACTTCTCGCTCACCTATTTCACCCTCACGAGTTACCTCGAGGCCACGGGAGAGCCCTGCTACCTCCTCCTCGCCGACACCGAGGGGCTCTCTGTCCTGACCGCGGTCGCCTCCGGGAAGCTCTCGGAGACGACCGTCAAGGAAGCGGTCCAGAAGGCAGGGCTCGAAAATGTCGTCTCGCACCGGACCCTGATCATCCCCGGGTATGCAGCGCCGCTCAGCGGGAAGATCGAGGACGCGACGGGATGGAAGGTCCTCGTCGGCCCGCGGGACGCAGCCGAAGTGGGGGAGTTCCTCGAAAAGGAGTGGCACTCCTGATATGCCCGTCGTCACGTTCCTCCCCAGCTTCCGCAAGGTGACCGTCCCCCGCGGGAGCACGATCCTGGACGCCGCCCGCGCCGCGGGGATCGAGATGAACGTCGTCTGCGGCGGGGAGGGCAAGTGCGGCAAGTGCGTGAGCGTCGTCAAGAACGGAAAGGTCACCGTCGACGAGACGCGGCTGTCCCGGTTCTTCTCCCCCGAGGAGCGGGAGCAGGGCTACTGCCTCGCCTGCATGTCTTTCATAGACGAGGACATCCAGGTCTTCCTCCCCGAATCGAGCCTCGTCCAGGCGCAGCAGATCCTCATCGAGTCGCTGGGCAGGACGACCGAGTTCCACCCGGCGGTCTGGAAGTACGCGATCACGCTCAAGCCCCCCACACTCGAGAACCCCTCGCCAGACCTCTCCCGCCTCCTCTGGGGAGTCGAACAGGCCGGGGGGCCTCCTGCCAAGAAGGTCTACGCCCCCCTCGAGATCATCCGGCGCATTCCCCGGATCCTCCGGGATAGCGGGTGGCATGTCACCGCGACGGTAGCCCTGGTCCCCGGTGCCTACCGCCTCATCAACCTCGAGAAGGGCGATACCGCGGGACGCCTCTTCGGCGTCGCGATCGACCTCGGCACGACGACGATCGTCGCGTACATCCGGAACCTCTCCACCGGCGATATGGTCGGGGTCGGCTCCACCTACAACCGCCAGATCAGCTGCGGGGAGGACATCCTCGCCCGCGTGAACTTCGCGAAGAGGGAGGGGGGGCTTTCCACCCTCCAGTCCCTCGCCGTCGAAAGCATCAACACCGCGATCACGGAGGCCGCGAACAGGGGCGGCATCGACTGCGACGATATCTACGAGGTGGTGGTCGCCGGCAACACCATCATGACCCACATCCTGATGGGCATCGACCCAGGCTACATGATCGAGGAGCCCTACGTCCCCGTTGTCCGCCGGCACCTCACGACATCGGCCGGGAGGATCGGAGTATCGGTCGGGAACACGGCTCCTATGTTCATCTTCCCGGCGGTAAGCGACTACATCGGTGGGGACATCGTCGCCGATATCCTCGCCTGCGGGATGGCGGAGCACGAGGAAGTATCGCTCCTCGTCGATATCGGGACCAACTTCGAGGTCGTCCTCGGGAACCGCGAATGGATGATCTCCTGCGCCGGGGCGGCCGGCCCGGCCCTCGAAGGCGGGGAGGTGCTCTTCGGGATGAGGGCGAACCCCGGGGCGATCGAGCATGTCACCCTCGACCCTGAGACCCTCGAGCCGCACATCGAGACGATCAACGGTGGGAAGCCGAGGGGG
>JAPXNX010000158.1:0-2851 GCA_033811795.1 Methanolinea sp.
GCGGGGCGTACTCCGGCGTCATGCACTTCTCCCTCTCTCTCGACATCGCGATGCTCCTCGTCTTCATCGCCATCTTCCAGGTCTCCGCCTACCGGCTGTACCGGAAGTTCAACGAGTGAGGCTGCCGGGGTCGTGGAGCGAGCCCCATCGTTCCGGGTCGGAGACCGAAACGGGGAAAACGGTTGAAGGAGTGCACCATGTCACCGTTTTGGGGGGTGCAGGCGGTTCTTTATCGTGGGCAGTGACTGGGTGATCCGCTTCGACCTGGGGCGAGGGGGTTTTACATACCGATTGACTGTACTGTGGCCGTGTTGGCCGGGAAATCCGCGGGCCGTCTTCCTTTTCCCGACCGGTGGGTGGATAGGGGTGGCGAGACTCTCTTGCTCAGGGTGCGAGGTCGATAGTCCCAGTAGTACCCAATTACCCACTCAAAACACCATGATGTGAGCATCAGGCTCAACAAATGAAAATTTTAATCCTTCCCCCGTTTGACTTTTGGCAAGTGAATCAGTCAATTTTCATGCCAAATAGAGAAGGGGCCAGTATTTACGATTTGAAAAATACTACTATGATCAGTTATGAGTAAACAGGCTGTGCAAGGATCTCACGAGTCAGGATGGATAACCATCTCTACTGATGAATATGGATCCATGCAACACACCAACGAAGTTCTTTTGGATCCGGACCTCATGAGACAGCTTGGGGAAGGGAAGAGAAAGAATGCTCCCACCCGGGATTTCGAAGAACTTGCCGGGGAATTGGGAATTTAAGCCTCGATAATACCCTCTTTCTCCTTAGAATCCTGAATCTCCTTTCGAAATAAAGTTCCCATAGTCCGTAGTAGTGAAAGAGAGAGTGCAACGTTTCCGCGTTTGTCCCCGAGGAACGGCAGGTTCCACGAGTGCCGGCTCCCCTTCTCCTGGTTCGGCGGCCCTCGCATGATATTATGAGCGATACTCCCACATGGGTACGTGCGTGAAAGCCACTTTCAATGGCGTGCATGTGCGCCTCGGGCCGGAGGGACGGATCCTCTACGAGCAGAGCGGGTATGGCCGGCCCGAGGGTGACGGCCTCCGGCTCGCACCCGAGGAGGCCCTCTACCTCCTGCACCGGGGACGGATCGAGGTCCCGGGCCACACATTCGACAGCCTGCTTGCGACCCTTGCGACACGCTCGAACTGCATGCGTTCCTTCCTCGTGTACAGGGACATCCGGGAGCGGGGGTATGCTGTCCAGACTGGCCCCCACGACTTCCGCGTCTTCCGCCGGGGCCAGAGGCCGGGCAGGGGCCCGTCGCAGTACAGCGTCTCCGTGGTCTCGGAGCGGGACCTCGTCGTCTTCGAAAAGGTCGTGGGAGAGGTCTTGGCATCCCAGAACATCCGGAAACAGCACGTGATCGCCGCAGTCGACGACGAGAACGAGCTCACCTACTACGAGGTGAAGATCCAGGCACTGGAAGTGGTGCAGGGAGGAGAGGGCATGCCGGACCTGGCGGGTGAACTGGTGGGGAGGTACGCGATCGTCCATACCGCCGGGGCATCTCTGCCGGGTGGGTGGGGGATGCAGCTTGACCCCGGCCGGCTGGTCCTCTCCCCCCTCGAGATCCTCTGCCTGATGCGGTCGGGGCACCTCGCCCTCGCTGAGAACGGCCGCACCGTCGATATCGAGGAGTTCCGGAAGCTCGCCCGCGAGTCCGATGTCGAGTTCCCAGAGAAGCTGGCGGTCTACGAGGACCTGAGGGAGAAGGGGTACGTGCCGAGGACAGGCTACAAGTTCGGGCACCACTTCAGGGTCTACACCGGGAGAAAGCCCCACTCCGAGATGCTCGTCCAGGCGCTTCCCGGGAGTGCAAGCCTCCCCATGAGCAGCATATCGCGGTCCGTCCGGCTGGCGCACAGCGTCAAAAAGAAGATGTTGTTTGCGTGCGTACATAACGGAGGAATCCTCTACGTGGAATTCGCCCGCATCAAGCTCTAGGGCAGGAAGAGAATGGAAACACCGATGAACCCCTGGTCCTCCCAGCAGACAGACGATATCGAGAAACTCTTTTCTCTCTTCGGGATCGAGTCCATAGACACTGTCAAGGAGATACTCCCGAGGGTCCCGCCGTTCATCTCCCGCGGCGTGGTGGTCGGCCACCGGGACTACAGGGCTATTGCCGAGGCCATCAGGGACGGCAGGCCCTTCCACATCCTGACAGGGTTCATGCCCTCCGGTCACCCCCACCTCGGCCACCTGATGGTCATGAAGGAGGTGGTGTGGCACGTCCGGCAGGGGGGGTCGGGTTATATCACCATAGCAGATAGGGAGGCCCACGCGGTCAGGGAAGTCCCGTGGCAACGCTGCGACGAGTTCGGGCGGGAGTACCTCCAGTGCCTCTACGCCCTCGGGTACGAGGGGCGCACGTACTTCCAGAGCCGGAACAACGTCCTGAAGGACCTCGCCTTCGAGGCATCCACCAAGGTGAACTTCTCCGAGCTCCAGGCGATCTACGGGCTCTCGGACGAGACCTCCCTAGCCCATGCCGGGAGCGTGATCACGCAGGTCGCCGACATCCTCTTCCCGCAGGTGGACAGTTACCCTGCCCCGACCATTGTCCCGGTGGGGATCGACCAGGACCCGCACATGCGCCTGACGAGGGGGATCGCCCACAAGCTCCGGATGTTCACCGTGGAGGAGAGGGACGGGTACATCAGCGTCAGGTCGAAGAACGCTCCTGAAGAAGCCCTTGCCGAGGTGCACCGGCGGTTCCCGGGCTCGCGGAGGTACCAGGGGCACGTGGACATCCCGCGGGCGGGTTGTGCGGAGGTGAGCGAAAAAGCAAGAAAGATCGAGCTGGCGCACGGCGGTT
>JAPXNX010000159.1:0-2841 GCA_033811795.1 Methanolinea sp.
GCGTCGTGCCCATATCTGACTTCGTCGAAGCATTGACGGGGAAACCCCAGATCCGCTTCACGGCACACCAGCATTGCGGAGCTGCGACCTATGTATTTGTCAACGACGACAAACTGACACCGGTCAACCGCATGGTCGATGTCGACAATCTCCTTTCAGCCCTCGAAGAGACTGCAGAGAGACTGAGGAAAGGAGGTTTCCTAATGAAGTACCGCGCTCTCCTGTCGATCATCTCGCAGCTCAACCAATCTGTCAGGAAAGAAGAATCCAAGACTGGGCGCGAGCTATGGAGACTCCTCGGGAAGACACTCATATTCCACAACTTCGACGCGCTCCGTGAGTTCCACTGGAACGCTCTCTTTGTCGGGACCATGCATTTCATGGACAGGTACAATTATGACCTCTCCCGTGTCCAGCGGTGCTGCATCCATTATGCAACACCGGAGGGGACTCTCATCCCGTTCTGCACTTATAACAGTGGTCCAGTGTACAGGGAAGTGGTCTGGAAGAAGTGGAGCAGTCCGCTGGACAGGTGACCGCGTTACCGTAAAGGAGTTTTTCTCCTTGGCCCTTTGCTATATTTTGGGTAGGTATATAGTGTAAGTGGGGGCTATCGCCCCCACACCACCCGCTGCGAGGCACCCCGCCGCCCCCGAAGGGCGCCCCGGTGGCGGTTCTGGAACTAGCAAAACCAGGAACAGCACAATAATTGTATAAGCACAAGAGATCCAGACTCAAATATTCAAACAAGGCGATGGACATCCTGAAGCCTTGAAAGGTGCTGTAAGAGGATACGAGAACCCATATAACTTCATCGCTGGAATCTTTTCCAGGTGCGGTCAGCCGGAGTTTCAATTTACCCACTCGAAATGACGGAGAGGGTTATCCTTTTTTAACCTCCTCGATTTGGCGTTGAGATCAGCTGAACGGCAGGTCGATCCCTTCTGCCGAGACCCGTGCGATTGCGGCTATGGCAAGGTCTTGGATGGCAAGACCTGTCGAGTCGAAGACGGTGATCTCCTCCGCGCTTTTCCGGCCTTTCTGACCGGTGACAACTTCCCCTAAGGTCCCTGCAATTCGCTCCGGTCCAAAGAAGCCCTTCGCGACAGGGACGTTGATCTCACCCGAGTGGATGGCTTGCATTGGATCATCCACAAATACCGTTGCCCTCTGCAGGATTGCAGGGTCGAGCTCCTGCTTTCCGGGGCCATCCGCACCTATGGCATTGATGTGCGTCCCCTCTGATATCCAACGGTCCATGACGAGAGGCTCCCTGGAAGGAGTTGTCGTGACAATGATGTCGCAGTCGCAAACGACCTTCAGGTCTTCGCTCCGGCATGCCGGCATTCCGGGACTCTCGCAGAACTTCTCGGCATTGGCCCTGTTCCTGCTCCAGACGAGGACTTCGCTGATGGAGAGCTCTTTTCCGATTGCATTGAGCTGAGCACGGGCCTGCCGTCCTGACCCGACAAACCCGAGCCGCACTCTATGCTTTGGGGAAAGGTACTTTGCAGCGACTGCCCCAGCAGCCCCGGTCCGGAGGTCGGTTAGTGCCGTTGCATTCAGGATAGATTCCGGGACCCCTGTGTCCACGTTGAGAATGACGGTGAGCGCCATAACGGTTGGAAGGCCCAAGCCCGGGTTTCCAGGGTGGACGTTGACGATCTTTACACCAGCAATCCCAAGGGAAGGGATATACCCGGGCATCGTCCTGAAGTCGCCTTTATCGAGGGATACATAGAGTTTGGGTGGCATCTGCACGTGCCCCCGCGCGTGCTCGGCGAAAGCCTCCTCGATAGCATGGTTTACATGGACGAGGTCGATTCCCTTGGAGGGTTCGGGATAGTATCGCATGACGAGAAAATATGAATCCACAAAAAAAAAAAATGTAACGGCCGCAAATCCCTCCAGGTAAGGTCGAGGATGCAAAGCAGCCTTAATACCCCTTCACACAAAAATATTGCCACTGCATAGTCCCAAGGCGAGAGCCATGATCCACATCGTCCCCAAACCGACCGATATTCCAAGTGACAACTCGACAACAATGGTCGCACGCGAGATAACGAGGCGAGGCGGGAGTTATTCGATACTCGACCCCGCCGGGATCGACACCTTCTCGGCAGGCATCTCCGACTCCCTCATCTGGGTGTGCGGCCTTGCCCAGGACGATGTCCAGTTCGAGGTCATCAATGCGCTCTCCGTGGAAAACAGGGTCATCAACTCTCCCAATGCCATATTCACATGTGCAAGTAAGGTTCTGACTAGCGCCCTTCTCGTGCACAGGGGTATACCCACCCCTGAGACATGCTTCACCCAGTCTGGGAAGATCGCAGCCGGTTTCATCTCCCGTCACCGGAGGGTCGTTTCAAAACCCGTGTACGGCTATGACGGGCATGGGATCGTCCTCGTACAATCGCCACGCGATCTCGTATCGCCTCCATACTACCTGCAGGAATATGTTCCAAACGATCGGGATTTCCGCGTATTCGTCATCGACGGTGAGGCGTTGGGTGCGATTGAGAGAATTTCCGATTCGCTCGCCCACAACATCCACCAGGGTGGCGTAGGGAGACCAGTAGAGATTGATCCCCTTATGGCTGACCGTGCGGTTGCAGCTGCATATGCTGTCGGCGTAGATTATGGGGGTGTCGATCTCCTCCCCAGGGGAGACGATTACTGTGTCCTCGAGGTGAACGGTACGCCGAATTGGCACTGCATGGGAGTCAACATCCCCTCATTCCTGGCAGAATACTTGATCGAACAAGAGAGAATGATTAAAAAGTGATGGGTTAAAACACCTTTTCACAGGAAAAAAAGTATTACTGGACGTATTCCATTTCT
>JAPXNX010000160.1:0-2841 GCA_033811795.1 Methanolinea sp.
TCCAGCTCGTCCAGGGAAGGCGGGAGTCTGCAACAGTCTTTGGCGACCCCCTCGCCTGTGCACTCAAATGGCTTTCCCTTGGAGCTGACTGCCTCCATGTCGTGAACCTCGACGGTGCATTCGGCCGTTCGGGCGAGAACGTCCACCACATCCGAAAGATCCTCATGGAGACCGGCGTGGAGATCCAACTCGGGGGCGGGATACGCTCGTTCGAAGACGCGGCCTCGTGGCTCGATACAGGTGTTTCGCGCGTCATCATCGGCACCCTTGCCACGAAGGATCCCGGGGTGCTCGGCCGGCTTGCGCGGGAGTTTGGAAAGGAGCGGGTGATGGCAGGCCTCGACGCCCGCCAGGGTGAAGTGACGGTCGAAGGCTGGCAGAAGAGTGCCGGGAACTACCTCGACTGGGCCAGTCGCTTCGAGGAGTGCGGTGCAGGGTCCCTCCTCTTTACGAACGTCGAGGTCGAAGGGCTCCAGGAGGGTATCGATCCCCGGCCGGTCGAGGACCTACTCCGGAAAACCCGGCTCCCTGTCACCGTGGCGGGAGGTATAACAACGATAAGTGATATAAAGCTCTTGAAAGGCCTCGGGGCGCATGCAGTTGTCCTGGGATCAGCGCTTTACAGCGGAAGGCTGAACTTGGTTGAAGCAATGGAGGCGGCACGATGAGGAGAGCACAGGTAGCGCGGGAGACAAACGAGACACGTATTGCACTGGAACTTGACCTGGATAACCCCGGGAGCGGGGAGATTGCGACAGGGATCCCATTTTTCGACCATATGCTTGTTTCGATATCCCGGCACGGACACTTCTTCCTCGCTTGCAGGGCAGACGGCGATCTCGGCGTTGACATGCATCATACGATCGAAGATGTCGGGATCGTGCTCGGGCAGGCCATCAGGGAGGCAATCGGCGACGGGAAGGGAATGGTCAGGTTTGCGCATGCCATCATCCCCATGGACGAGGCGCTTGCCTGTGCAGCACTCGACTGCGGTGGGAGGGGGTACCTGGTGTTCCGGGGAGAGTTTGCTAACTCAACGATCGGTGGGGTGGATAAGGAGCTATTCGAGCACTTCTTCTACAGCGTCTGCATCCGCGGCGGGATATCCGCCAACCTCTCCATGGAGGGCAGGAGCGACCACCACAAGTGCGAGGCCCTCTTCAAGGCGTTCGGAATCGCCCTTGGGCAGGCCACCAGGATAGGGCCGTGGCCGCCTACGGTCCCAAGTACGAAAGGCACATTGTGAGGGATCGGGAAGATACTCTGGAAAACAATTTTCCGATTCTCGCCAATCAGGGCGTCATTTCATTGCACGCCGGGCACTTCACCTGGAGGTAGTCGCCGTCGGTGCAGTTCCAGGGCGAGTATTCCCTGCAGACGGCAGGGCGGATGCCATGAATTGCGCAGGCGGCGAGGCCGTCCCCTCTCCTCTCCAGGAACGGGCACGATCTGAGGGGGCGCCCGTCCTTATCCTGCCAGTACAGGACACGGGTCACGAAGGAGATATCCTCTTCCCGGATGCTGTCGCCGCGGGTCCACTGCCCGTTGGCGAGTCTGACTACTACGTGCACGAGGATGTCTCTTCTCCCTCCCGCAACCCAGGGGACGAGGTCATCGGCAGTTCCCTCCTGGCCCCAGCCCCACCGCTCGCAGCACCGCCCGCACTGCTTACAGTACTGCACCATCACGCAATACCGGTATGGAAAGAACCGGTCATAAATGTGCAGGGCGAGCCCCGAAGGGAAGGAGTCCAGGAGCATCTGGCCCTGGGAAAAAGAAATGCTTTTTTGGGCTGTCAGATGTAGCGGGGCCTCTTCGAGAGCTGCATGGGAGTGTATAGGGGGCGGAATGGCTTCTCGCCTGCTTCAGCCCGAACGGCACTGACGAGATCTGGAAAGGTGAAAGTCTCTCTGCAGGGCCTCTTCGGTTCCGAACGGGACCGGATCGTGACCGTCAGCCGGTCGCTCTCGACCTCCGAGTCGCCGACGACGATGACAAACGGGACCCAGTCTACTGCTGCCTCCCTGACCTTCTTCGAGACGCTCTCGTCCCGGTCGTCGAGGTCTGCACGAATACACTCCCGGTTCAGGTCGAGCGCCACCTTCGTTGCATGTTCGAGGTGCCGTTCGGCGACGGGGATGACCCTGACCTGTGTCGGGGAGAGCCATATAGGGAGATAGGGCACCTCCTGCAGTGAACAACTCTCGAGGATCGCGCAGATTACCCTCTCCACCGACCCGGTCGGGGAGCAGTGGAGGATTGGGGGGTGCACCTCCTTTCCATCCATGTGATATTTGATGTCGAACCGGAGAGAGCTCTCGACATCGATCTGGACTGTCGGGTTTTCGATGGGCCGGCCCTGTCCGTCAATTGCCGCGAGGTCAACTTTTGCAATCCAGTAATGGACGCGGTCCGAGAGAAGCTCGATGAGCATGGGGCGACCCGAGACCGCAACCATCCTCGCGACCCAGTCACTGTTCTGGGAGTAGAAGTCCCCGGTGCACCGGATGACCCCGACGAGTTCCGTTCCGAAGTCCTTTCCAGTCTCCCAGCCCATCATGAGCTGCTCTTCGAAACAGCGGAGGGCTTGTGGCATATCGGTGCAGAGCGTGTGCATGTCAGGCATGGTGAACGCACGCAGCCTCTTCAACCCGATGACTTCGCCCTTCTGCTCGTGCCGGAACGAGTACGTGGAGAGCTCGTACATCTTAAGGGGGAGGGTGTTCGGGGAGATATGCATGTCGCGCATGATGGAGAACATCCCGAAGCATGCAGCGAACCGGAGCATCATGTTGCGCGTCCCGCTCTTGAACCGGTACTGCCTTTCCCCGAACTTGTCGG
>JAPXNX010000161.1:0-2816 GCA_033811795.1 Methanolinea sp.
CGGTGTGGCTCGAACGGCCCGTGGGCCCGCAGGATATCGGCAAGTTCGTTGCATCTCTCCCTGACCCGGTCGAACGCAGGGTCATCGAACATGTCGGCCGGGCCGATCAGCTTGCCGTTGCAGACCTGGAAACCGAGGCAGATGACACGCGGGGGTCCGTCGAAGCGCGTGCAATTCGCATCCGGCAGCCCGACCGGCATGAATGGGCCGTGGTGGGACCCCCGCATCCAGCCGGCGACGATGATCGGGGTGGCAAAGGGGTCGATGATCTCCCCGACGGCAGGAAGGCCGCTCTGCCCGCGGATTATCATGACAGGGTCGTCTTTCCCGACGTACTTGCCGGCGATCAGGGAGAGCCTCTGCGTGCTCGTGGAGGCGGCAATGACGCCGTCCTTCCTGCGGACAGACTTGATGACATACCGCGACGGCGCCCCGATGTAGGCAAGGAGGCTGTAGATCTCCTCCGGGGTTTTGAACTCGATTTTCCTCTTCTCGATGACGTCATGGACCTCGAAAATGAACCCTTCGTGCATCGAGGGATCGATGACCAGCCCTGACGTATTGAACGGGTCTGCAAATATCTTGTAGAGGTAGAAGTTCCACGCCCCGGGCTCGGTCTTGTCGGCCATGAAGAGCAGGACCGGGTCCGAACCGCGCTCTTCGAACTCCATCTCTGCAACGCCCGGTCCCATGCCTTTCACGTTTCCGGAGAATGCATCGGACAGGATATCCTGGCCGGCCCCATAGAGCTTCATCTCCTTCGCCATCTTCGTGCACTCCTGGAATACCTTCCAGGCAAGGGCATGGATCTCCTCGTTGTCCTCTCCGCGGGTATGAGTCATTATCAGCTCGAGGTCGTCACCGCAGTGGGTGACGAAGGAGTCGATCAAGAGCTTCCCTTCCTGCTCCTTGAGCATCCTCGCGGCTTTCTCGAGGATGACGGGGTGCGTGCGGGAATGTCCTGGAAAACTCCCGATATCTGCTTTGATCAGAGAAATGGTGGTTTTTGGCATGAGAATGTCCCCACGTCTTCTTTACACATAGTAAGAGGGACGGGAAGGTAAAAATGTGTATGGTTCGAAAAAATCGGTTTTCCCAATCCGTTATCAGGATGGGGGTGCCGCCTCGCCAGCGTCGTGCTCTGCCAGCGGCACATAGGAGATTTCCAGCACGCCATGGCGATAAGTTATCTCCTCCGAGCCCGCACTGGGTGGGGGAACCGTTGCACTGCTCCTGTACTGCATTTCCCCGTACTTTCCCCAGACAAAGACCCTGTCGCCCCGGAAGAGCACCTGGATGCTCTCCGGGGGCAACCCTGGCATCTCGGTGACAAGGAGGACCCGGTCTCCGACCAACTGGACCTCTATTTCCGGTTCTGTCCCATCTCCCCTCGCACGCTGGGGTGGGATTGAGGAATCCCCGCCAGGCGTGATGATCACGTTCATCCCGACAAACACGGGCCTTATCTTCCCTTCGTGTGCAGCCGCTATCAGCTGCCTGACGACTTCCTCAAGTGTCTTCTTGGGATCTTCATTATTTTCTGTCATCGTGTATACCAGCTTTCTCTCCCCGGCCCGCAAGGCAGGTTCTTTGCCAATACCACTGCCATTTACGCTTTCAGCTCCTCCTCGAGCTTGTGCGTCAGCTTCTTGATCTCGTTCCAGTCCTTCCTCCTTGCAAACGTTGCCTTGCGGAGCGGTTCGATATCGTAGGTTTTTCCGGTCCTTATCTCGGCCTGCTTGAGAGCGGCAACGGCGTTCTCGAGGATCGTCCTCTGCTCCTGGTTGTAGAGGATCTCCCATGCCTGTCGTTCCGCCACTTCGAGAGACTCGCGGTCCATCGAGCCCTTGACCTTCTTGAGCGCCTCGTCGAAGTGCTTCTTAGAGATGCGGACATTCACCACTGCATCGGCGATCTCCTGTTCACTCTTCCCGGCCATGACGCTGATGAACTCCCGCATGGCATAGAACTTGGCCTCCCGGACGAGGGCCTCGATATCTGCACCAACGTACCCTTCGGTCAATGCCACGAGGTCATCTATCTTCACATCGCCAGTGATGAGGTTCCCTTCGCTGCCGAGGTAGACCTCGAAGATCTTCTTCCGGCTCTCGGCATCGGGAGGCGGGACGTAAATATGCCTCTCCATTCTCCCGGGTCTCATCAGTGCAGGGTCCAGCATGTCGGGCCGGTTGGTGGCACCTATGACGGTCACGTTCTTGAGCTCCTCGAGGCCATCGAGCTCGGTGAGTATCTGGCTCACGACGCTCTCCGTGACGTGCGAAGACCCCATGTACATCCCCCTCTTGGGGACCAGGGAGTCCACCTCGTCGAAGAAGATGATGGCCGGCGAGGCCTGCCTTGCCTTTCGGAAGACCTCGCGGACACCTTTCTCCGATTCGCCCACCCACTTTGAGAGGAGCTCCGGCCCCTTTATGGAGATGAAGTTGCACTCGCTCTCGTTTGCTACCGCCTTGGCAAGCAGGGTCTTTCCTGTCCCAGGGGGGCCAAAGAGGAGTATCCCCTTTGGCGGCCGGGTATTGAGCTTCTCGAAGACCAGGGGAAACCGCAGGGGCCATTCCACTGCCTCGCGCAGTTCCTGCTTCACCTCGTCGAGCCCCCCGATGTCTTCCCAGGTCACGTCCGGGACCTCGACGAGCACCTCCCGCATGGCGCTTGGCTCCACGTGCCTGCGGGCCTCTTCGAAGTCCTCCCTGGTCACCTTGAGCTGCTCCAGCATGTCAGCCGGTATCTCCTTGTCAAGGTCCATCTTCGGCAGGACCTTGCGGAGGGCATGCATCGCTGCCTCCTTGACGAGG
>JAPXNX010000162.1:0-2792 GCA_033811795.1 Methanolinea sp.
GAAAACGGACTTGTGGGGGACTCCTGCCCGGGCGAGGGCCTGGGAGAGGATGGCTTCGCTGGCGATACCGTCCGCGTCGATGTGGGAGATGACGGTCACTTCGTGGTGCGAGGTGACCTCCCTGGCGACCCCGCGTGCGTCATCCCAAAGGCTCATTGGAATAGTACTGCACGATAAAAGAGAAAAAATGTGCCTATTGCGAGGAGGAACTTCATTATACCCGGAGGGGTTACCACTAACACGGGAATGCTACACAGAAAAGAGAGGATGAGGAATGGTCCGACAGGAATGCCGCGAGTTCCTTGAGACAGGGATCATATCGCCGGAGAGGATGCGGGCGGTCGATGGGAACGCCAGGGCACTCGGGGTCTCGTCACTCCAGTTGATGGAGGCTGCGGGGTATGCGCTTGCAGGGTTCGTCAGGTCGCTCGGGCGCGGGCCGGTCCTCCTCCTCTGCGGAAAGGGCAACAACGGGGGTGACGGCCTTGTCGCCGCCCGCCACCTCCAGGACATGGAGGTCACAGTCCTCTACCTCGATGGGGAGGGCCGGACACCGGAATGCACCCGCCAGCTTCAGGCGCTCGCGCACTGCCCGGTCGAGTGCATCCCGGTCAGGTGCCCCGGGGATGCGACGGCGAAGAAGCATCTCTTCGAGGAGGCCGGGTGCATCGTCGATGCACTCCTCGGCACGGGGAGCTACGGGGAACCCCGCGAGCCCATCCGGACGCTGGTCAGGCTGGCATCGCTCTCCCCGGCAGTGAAGGTCTCGGCCGACGTCCCGACACCGGGGCTCGTCCCGGACCACGTCCTTGCCTTCCACAGGCTGAAGGTCGAGGGGTCCGTTGTCGCGGGTATCGGGATCCCCCTCGCGGCAGAAATCACTGTCGGACCGGGAGACCTGGCACTCATCCGGAAGAAAGACCCCTCTGCGCACAAGGGGGCGGGGGGCGAGGTCCTCGTAGTCGGCGGCGGGCCGTACCAGGGTGCACCTTACCTCGCGGGGCTCGGCGCCCTCCGTGCCGGCGCAGACATCGTGAGAGTCGCGTCCCCCGTCTTCGAACCTGTTCCCGACATCATATTCGAGCGCCTCGAGGGGGAAGTCATCGCGCAGGAACATCTCGGGAGGCTCCAGGAGCTGGCGCGGGACGCCGACGTGGTCGTCATGGGAAACGGTCTCGGGGACCAGAGCCACGGCGTCATCGTCGAGCTCGCCGCCGCGTGCAAGAAGGCAGTCGTAGACGCGGATGCCCTGCGGCGCCCCCTCCCCCGTGCCGAAGAGACAATCTACACGCCGCATGCCGGCGAGTTCAGGCGTGTGTTCGGAAAGGAGCCCCCCGGGGACCTGGTGAGGAGGGCAAGGGCCGTGAAGGAGGCAGCGGGAGAGGGGACCATCCTCCTCAAGGGGCATGTGGATATCATCTCCGACGGGCAAAGGGTCCGCTTCAACCGGACCGGCTCGCCGCTCATGACCGTCGGAGGGACGGGGGACGTCCTTGCAGGCGTTACTGCGGCCCTGTTCTGCCAGCTCCCCGCATTCGAGGCGGCCTGCATCGCGGCATACGCCAATGGCAGGGCAGGGATGGCAGTCGAGGCCCGGATCGGGGGAGGCATGCTCCCGACCGACCTTACTGACCGCATCCCACTGGAACTCTACAGGAACGTGGAGACCACATGAGAGAATTTTCGCATATAGAGGACGACCGGGCACGCATGGTTGATATCAGCGGGAAAGGCGAGGTATACCGCGAGGCTGTTGCCACGGGGAGGATCGTCCTTCGAGAAGAGACCCTCCGTGCCATCCGCGAGGGGACGGTCGTGAAGGGGAACGTCCTTGCGACCGCACGCGTGGCTGCTACCCTGGCCGTGAAGGAGACCCCCTCCCTCATCCCCATGTGCCACCCAATCCCCGTCAGCAGCATCGAGGTGGATTTCCAGGAACTTCGCGACTCGATCGAGGCGAGGGTCCGCGTGCGTTCGCTTGGCCGGACAGGCGTCGAGATGGAGGCTCTCACAGGCGTCTCCGTTGCCCTCCTCACCATCTGGGACATGGTCAAGTCCGCGGAGAAGGACGGCCAGGGGCAATACCCGGTGACCTGCATCACCGACATCCGGGTGCTCGAGAAGAGAAAAGGCGATCTTCCAGGGGAGAGTGACAGGAAGGGAGCCTTCCCCGTCCCGTGACCATGCACTTTAAGTGTGTCCCTGCTGATTAATCTAGGTCTTACGGGATGCGTCCCGTCAAGGAATGTAGCCTGGACTTCCAGGCTGAACCTGAAAGGTGTGAGAAATGGCAAGATCAATGTATGCCTACGTGAGAGAGGCATGGAAAAGGCCGGAGAAGACGGGCGTCGACGAACTGCTCTGGGAGAGGATGCAGAAGTGGCGCCGGGAGGGCAGCGTCATCCGTATCGAGCGCCCGACGCGCATCGACCGGGCCAGGAACCTCGGGTACAAGGCCAAGCAGGGCATCGTGATGGTCAGGGTCAAGGTCCGCCGAGGCGGAAGGCGCAAGTCCCGGTATGTCCGGGCCAGGCGGTCGATACGCATGGGCGTCAACAGGGTCACCCCCGCGAAGAGCCTGCAGAGGATGGCTGAGGAACGGGCGTCCCGCAGGTACCCGAACATGGAGGCACTCAACTCCTACTGGGTCGGGCAGGACGGCCGCTACAAGTGGTACGAGGTCATCATGGTCGACGGGCACCACCCCGCGATCCGGAATGACAGCCAGCTCTCCTGGATGAGCGACCCGGTCCACCGGGGGCGGGCGGAGCGCGGGAAGACCAGTGCAGGCA
>JAPXNX010000163.1:0-2756 GCA_033811795.1 Methanolinea sp.
TTATTCACAGATGTGAGATATGATGACCGACACGCTGTTATAGATTGTGCACCCCGCTTCGCTCTGCCGCCATCTGAACCAGGGGGGCAGGTGGGGAATTGCTGCCCTACAGCACCCCCCTCTGGATATGGGGGAGGCGCGAGAGTTTCCGGGCCCTGTCCATCGCCTCCATTGCCTCTCCATCCCTCCCCATCCGGGAGAGGCAGATCCCCTTGTTGTTGAGGGCGCTGACATCGTCCGGGTTCAGGGCGAGGGCTGTATCGAACGCATCGATGGCCTCCTGGAACCTGTGGAGCGCTGCAAGTGCCACGCCCCTGTTCGTGTGCACGACACCGACGCCAGGGTTGATCGCGATGCACTCGTCGTAGGATGCGAGTGCTGACTCGTCATCACCCATGTCTGCGAGCGCGACCCCGCGGTTGTAGAGGGCCTTCGGGTATTGCGGATCGATGGCGAGGGCCTTCTCGTAGGACTCGACAGCACGTCCATAATCACCCTGGTAGTAGAGGCAGTTGCCCCGTACATACCACGCTTCGACATGCGCGGGCTCGCTTGCGAGCACCTGGTCGAGGCATCCGACCGCTTCCTTGTACCGTGTCAGGTAAGAGAGCGTCAACCCCCTGACGAACCAGGCGTCTGCGCACCTGGTATCGAGGGAGAGGGCCTCCTCGCAGTGTTCCATCGCCGCAGAAAAGAGGCCTTTCCTGTCGAGCGCAAAAGCCCATGCGGCATGGTACTCTGCAGGCGGTATGGCGCCGGGACCGGAAGTCGAAAAGAGATCAATGGCCTCGTGGTACCGCCCGAGGCAGGACAACCATGCCGCCCTGTACCCCGGGGATTCACTTGGAGTTTCCGCCATTTAGATCACTGCACTATCCCACTGCGGGGGTTATCCATCTTTCATCCCTTGAATTTTTTCGTCATTGCACTCCAGTGATCCATCTTCCCCAGTCACCGGTGAATTCGGAGAGATAGAAAGCATCGGGAGGTAACCTGGAACACCCGTGATACACGGAGAATTGTGGGGGAAGGGTTTTTCACATAGACCCGTTTCCCTGTTCATCCATGCTCCCGCTCCTGAAACCCAGAAGATCGAGGCTTGCGTAGGGGATCCCTATCTGTCGGAATTTTGCGCTTATTTCATCCCTCGACGAGAGGACCTTCTCCATGTCGCCTGGCCGGACCTCGATGCGTGCACAACCCCCGTGGAGCCTCACGCGGAGGACCTCGATGCCGAGGTACCGGAGGAACTCCTCGGCACGTTCGATGGCACCGAGCTTATCGCTCGTGATGCCAGTGCCATAGGGGATCCTCGTTGCAAGGCACGGAGAGGACGCCTGGCGGGGGAAAGGGAGGCCGAGCAGGTGCGAGACAGCCCGCACATCGCCCTTTTCGAAACCACAGGCGGCGAGGGGGTGGATGACTCCTGCTTCGTCCATGGCCATTATCCCGGGTCGGAACTCCCGGAGATCCGTCCTGTTCACTCCGTCCGCGATTGTCCCGATCCCGTGCATGCTTGCCCTGTCATGGAGGATTGCGGCCGCTTCCTTCTTGCAGACGTAGCATCGGTCCCTTTGGTTCGCGCGGAACCGGCCCTCCTCCAGGATGGGAAATGGGATCACTTCGAGCGGAATGCCCGCGTATTTCGCCCTCTCCCGCGCCGCCTCGATGGCCTTCCGGGGGACGAGGGGAGAGTCGAGCAGGACACAGACGACTCTGGCGGGGAGACATTCCTGCGCCACGATGGCGAGGAACGAGCTGTCCACTCCGCCCGAATAGGAGATGAGCAGCCGGTCCAGTGACCCCAGGTAGTCCTTGAGCCTCTCCAGGAGGGCGAATTCAGTGCAGGTGCCGCTTTCGGCCATGCGCAATCATCATCCGTGTTCTTCGTCCGGCACGAGGATGCCTCGGACTCCCCGGTCGCAGTGGCATGGGGAGGAGCGCCGGGGGAGACCTGCGGTCTTTTGCACACTATTATTTTTTCAGAGCGATGATATAACCATGGAAACGACCGGAGAGCATTTTTCTGGATGGGGCATGGAGGATGGCCGGGAGACACAGGGACCTATCGGACAGGGACAGGGAACGGTACCTGCGCCAGATACCGCTGGTCGGGGAAGAAGGCCAGGAAAAACTGCTGAATGCATCGATATGCATCGCCGGTGCAGGCGGACTCGGGTGCCCAGCCGCCCTGTACCTGGCTGCAGCAGGAGTCGGGCACATCCGCATCGTGGACGATGACGTCGTGAGCAGGAGCAACCTCAACCGGCAGGTGCTCTATGGAGAGGCGGACATAGCGAAGTCAAAAGCAGGAACCGCCGCAGGGAAGATTCGGTCGCTCAATCCAGATATCCAGGTCGAACCACGGGACGTCACCCTGACCGAGGAGACCATTTTTCCCGAGACGGAGGGCATTGACATAGTTGTCGATGCCCTGGACAACTACCCGGCCCGCTATCTCCTCAACGCCGTCGCACAGGAGAGGGGCATCCCACTCGTCCACGCGGCAGTGAGCGGGTACTTCGGCCAGCTGCTGACTGTCCTGCCGGAACGTTCGGCGTGCCTCCAGTGTGCAGTGCCAAATCCCCCGTCCGGGAACCCGCCGCCGGTCCTTGGGGTCACCGCCGGCATCCTGGGGTGCATGCAGGCAGGAGAGACCCTCCGGATTCTCCTTGGGGATGAGCCGCTCGCAAAGGACGCGCTCATGGTCTGGGACGGAAAAACCGGGAGCTGGGAGAAGATCCGCGTCAGGCGGG
>JAPXNX010000164.1:0-2708 GCA_033811795.1 Methanolinea sp.
CCCCTTCACCCCTTCGCAGATCATTTTCAGGCCCACGGCCAGGAGTATCCCAAATGCCACCCAGTGGTCGAAACCGGATATCAGGTCGACCATGAAGTAGCCTGCGAAGGAACCGGCAAGGAGCATCCCCGCCTGGGACACTCCAAAGCATGAACCGAGAACCAGCCCGAGGCCGAGTCTCTCTCCCTGGCCATGGCTTGCGGCAGACAGCGAGACTGCAAAACAGTCGAGAGCAAGCGATATGCCAAGGAACAGGACGACGAGAAGATCCATTTATTCCTTACCGGGTGAACGGGATTCGGCATATACCCAGCTGTCCTTCCCCCTGGACGGTCACCCCATCCACTCTCCTCCCAGGAAATCCCAGGAAAAATTATTTGTGAGGAAATACCGACGTTTTATTATGTCCTGTCATGGCATGGCATGGAGGGTCGGTTATTTCCCCGGTTCCCTATGACCAGGTGTATCGCCGGTCACTCGATAGGCCGGAGGAGTTCTGGGCCGAAGCTGCAGAGGGGATAGCCTGGTGGCGCCGGGGGGACCGGGTCCTCGACCGGACGAGACCGCCTTTTTTCCGGTGGTTCCCGGGCGGGGTTCTCAATACATGCTACAACACGCTCGACCGCCACGTGGAGGGGGGGAGGGGAGACCAGCTTGCCCTGGTCTACGACAGCCCGGTCACGCGGACCATCCGGAAGTTCACTTACCGGCAACTCCTCGACGCGGTAGCCCGCTGCGCCGGTGGCCTCCAGGAACTCGGCGTCAGGAAGGGGGACCGGGTGGTCATCTACATGCCGATGATCCCGGAAGCCGTCATCGGGATGCTCGCCTGTGCACGGATCGGGGCGGTTCACTCCGTTGTGTTCGGTGGCTTTGCTCCGCGGGAGCTCGCCTCCCGCCTCCGCGATGCGGCTCCCAAAGTCCTGCTCATTGCTTCGTGCGGGATAGAAGTCACGCGGGTCATCCCCTACAAGCCCCTCATCGACGAGGCTATCACCCTTGCGGGAGTCGATATCGACTGCTGTGTCATCGTCCAGAGGCCCGAACACCCGGCCGGGATCGTCCCGGGGCGGGACCTGGACTGGTCAGAGTTCCTGGACAGGGCACGCCCTGCTGAATGCGTGCCCGTCGAAGCGACTGACCCCCTTTACATCCTATACACTTCTGGGACAACGGGTGTCCCCAAAGGCGTCGTGAGAGACAACGGCGGGTACCTCGCGGCACTTCTCTGGAGCATGGAGAACATCTACGGGGCGAATCCGGGGGAGGTCTTCTGGGCAGCATCGGACGTGGGCTGGGTCGTCGGGCACTCGTACATCGTTTACGGACCGCTTGCCTACGGCTGCACGAGCGTCCTCTACGAGGGGAAGTCAGTCGGGACTCCAGATCCCGGCGCCTTCTGGAGGGTCGTCTCCCAGCACCGGGTCAGCACCCTCTTCTGTGCACCGACAGCGCTTCGCGCCATCAAGCGCGAGGACCCTTCCGGCCTGCACATAGGGAAGTATGACCTCTCCTCTCTCCGGACCCTGTTCCTGGCCGGGGAACGCTGCGACCCCGATACCATCGCATGGGCAGGTGAAAGGCTCAATGTCCCCGTGATCGACCACTGGTGGCAGACAGAGACCGGGTGGGCAATAGGTGCAAACCCGGCCGGGATCTCGCTGCTCCCGGTAAAGCCAGGGTCCTGCACCCGCCCGATGCCGGGCTACGACGTGCGGGTCCTCGGCGAGGGGGGGCGGGAACTCCCGGCAGGGACAACGGGGAATATCGTTATCCGCCTCCCGCTGCCCCCCGGATGCTTCACGTCACTCTGGCAGAACGAGGAGGAGTGCATGCGGACTTACTTTTCGGCATACCCTGGTTGCTACCTGACCGGCGACGCCGGCTATATCGATGGGGACGGTTACCTCTGGATCATGGGGAGGACGGACGATATCATCAATACGGCAGGTCACCGCCTCTCGACAGGGGCAATGGAAGAGGTGATCGCATCCCACCCTGACGTCGCTGAGTGTGCCGTTGCAGGGGTCGCAGACGCGGTGAAGGGGGAGGTCCCGGTGGGATTCGTCGTCCTCAAGGCGGGTGTCGATCGTGGGAACGGCGAGATCGCGGGGGAACTGGTCCGGATGGTCCGTGACCGGATCGGCCCCATAGCATCCTTCAAAAGTGCAGTTGTGGTAAAAAGGCTGCCGAAGACCCGGTCCGGAAAGATACTGAGGGGAGTGCTGAAAAAGATCGCGGACGGCCAGGCGCCATCCGTCCCGCCGACAATCGAGGACCCCGCAGTCCTCGCAGAGATTGCACAGCTGCTCTCGGAGGAAGGATTTCCCCGCAACCACCCCAGATAGGTCGCTGGATTGAACCGGGATATCGCGTTTCCCGGAACGCGCTGCTCCGTCATGCTGGCATCCCGTCCAGCGGTGGGAGGATCTTCCCAAATCCTCTTCTGCATGGCAGCCCAGATCGTTTGTAAAGCTCGTTCGCAAGGTGCGTTTCCTGGTATGCTCGTAGGGATGGATGTGGGCGGGACCAATACAGATATTGCCTTCGTCGACGGGGAGATCACGTCTATAAAGGTCCCCAACGCGGCAGGCATCGACATGGCGCTCGACCATGCGAACCGGCAGGGGAGACTGGCGGTCAGCACATCGACTCCCCTCAACATGCTCCTGGCCGGAGGGAACCGAAAGATAGCGACCATCCTGATG
>JAPXNX010000165.1:0-2695 GCA_033811795.1 Methanolinea sp.
CCGTAAGCCCGGTTGAGGTCACCAGAGAGGTGGGCGCAGTCGGTCTCCGGCAGGCCATGCAGTTCCCCCCGGTGCACGAGTTCCTGCCAGAGGTGCAGGAGTGCCTGCAGGAGGTCGGAGAACCGCGAGTACTCATCGAGGTCAGGGTTCTGGAGGAGCACGGAGAGCACGTCCACCTTTCTCCCGAGGGTCTCGCGGAGATCCGGGAGGTCGCACTCACTGCTGTCGAGCGCATACGTCCGCCTGCCGAGGTCCGCAACGAGCCTGCGGAGCCGGTCGCCCGAGAACTGGTCAGGGTCCGAGAGGAGACGTGCGAGTTCTTCCCTGTGTGGGTCGAGCCGCGATAACACGGCGAGGAGGGACGTCCCGAGCTGCGAGAAGAACAGCCCGACCAGCTGGTTGGTCTTCTTCCGGCGCCGCTCCCGCTCATGCCGCCAGGCCAGGTGCTCGACCGCGTTTGCAAAAAGCCCCACGAAACAGCCGACGCCCCCGACGATGACGACGATCGCGAGGACCTTTCCCGCCGGCGTGACCGGGTGGAGGTCGCCGTACCCCACGGTCGCGACCGTCACGATGGTGAGGTACAGGGAGTCGAAGAGGGAGAACCCCTCGAGCAGGGAGAACCCCGCGACCCCGGCGACGATGACAAGGGCGAAGGTGACTGCGTAAACGAGGAGACGATGCTGGTACCGGTCCATCGGGGAAGTGTCAGGGGAGGATCGGTGATAAACCTCGCGCTGGTGGAAAGGTGCAGAGAGCCGCAATGCTCCCTGCAGGACCGGACCAGGTGGGATGCCGACGGGCCGATCCCAGGTAAATCCGCAATGGAACACTTGCATACGGTCCGTCGTGTGGGAAAACGGCCCTTCACTGCGTCGAGTGGGTATCGGACGACGAGCGGGGGCTACCGCTCCAACACCCACCGGCAAGAGAGAACCCGGCGTCCTGAGGGGTGACACTGCGGCAGTTCGGCAATAAAACACCATGATGTGGACATCGGGCGTAACAGATGAAAATTTTTAATTCCACCCCTCTTTGCGTCCCGGCAAGTGAGTCAGTCGATTTTCATGCCCCGACACCATGAACCGTCACACATTCTATTCCTCCCTGACCAGGCCCTCCATTGCCTGGATGAACCGGGGTGCCCAAGCGAGGATGGAGGCGATCTCCCTGGGATCGGGTTCTGCGCCGAGGGAGTACTGATCCTCGTGGCGCAGTGACATAACTCTCTCGAAGGTCTCAACAAATTCCGTCTCCAATTTACCATTTGCGGTATAAAATTCGAGGTAGAGGAGAATACACCTATGACTTTTTTCCCGCAGTCCATCCCTATAGAGAACGGAACGGGCCGCATGGAAATATGCCATGTACGTTGCGACGACCGCCGATCGCACAGCCCCCGCCCGAAGTATCACTTCCCCCTCCTCGAGCCATGCCCTGGCCGAGTCGAGGGATCTGAGGGCTTTCTGGAATGAGGGTTGTGTCTTCCGGAGAAGTCCCTTTTCGTAGCACTCTTCAAGCGTGAACAAACGACTGCCCCCTGAGTGTTACCATCGATTCGATAAGGGACGTATAAAACGGCGGATCGGTCTCCTGCAGAGAGTGCACTCTCTCTGGCGTGAGGACGAGGACATGCACTTCGGACTGGACTGCATCCCGAATGGCCCTCTGGAGCCTGCCGGTCTCTCCAGCAGGGGGGACCTCCTTTGCATAGACCCAGAGATCAAGGTCGCTTTCTGCCGTGTTGGTCCCGAGCCCCCAGCTCCCGAAGACCCCTATGCCTTCTGCCCATCCCGGGAGAGTCACGACATCCTCGAGCTGGAACAAGTTGAGGAGCTTCTTCGTGGCGATAGTGACAGGGGAGGTGATAACGCGGTATTTTCGCCCGGAACGCTGGATGAGCCCTCCTCTCTCCGTGAGAGTGAGATAGCGGGAGACTGTCCCTTTTGCGACCCCCTCCATCCTCGCGATCTCCAACACGGTCACGACCGGGAGGCCGAGGATCGTTCTCAGCATCGAGACCCTGGCAGGTGTTTTGAAGAGTTCCGAAAGCACCCGGTCGCCAGTACGTTCATTCACAAGAAATAGTTTCCTATTGGGAAACAATAAGTTTCCTATTGGGAAACAATTTGTTGCGTACCAGGAAACACTATGCGATTGCGGCCAACCGTCCGGTGCCTGCCGGGAGGAGAGAAGTGGGCCGCCGGAACCGGAGGTACGGGCGCCCCGGTCATTGCGGAGGCCACCGCCGACACGGGTAACCGGGGACCTTGGGTTCCAAGGTCACTCTTCTGGTACTTCTTCCTCCTCGTCCTGCCCGGGATCATCCTCTTCTTCCTCGTCAGCCTCCTCTACGTCCCCGGACCATTCGCCAACATAGAGTGCCCAGGCGACAGCGAACACGAGGGGCACACCGATGGGGACCGCGAAGCCTGCCGGCCCGGAGAAAAAGGCCCCGTACTGCACAACGCACGACGCAACCATGAGGACACCCGATGCAGCGACCGCAACGCCTGCATACCTGGTCCAACTCTCTCTCTCCCCGGCCACGATCATGATGAGAACGATGAAAGACGCAAGGAGCACGACCGCCCCCGCGTCCCACAGGACGAACGAGAGCGCCGTCTTCCCGGTGATCAGCCCGGAGCCCACGTACCCGGCATCCGACGAGATGGTGATAAGGGACGGCCCGTAA
>JAPXNX010000166.1:0-2688 GCA_033811795.1 Methanolinea sp.
TTTGTGAAGACTCAATCCAGGATTCCACACTTTCGATACGCGGTCCTGTCGCACTTATCTGCCGAAACAATCGATTCGGGGTGAGAGAGTGAGTCCCTTTATCATGGATATCCAGCCAGCGGACCAGCATTTTTCCGACCAATGCGGGCGTGTTTTCCCCTGCCACAACTCTCTTGACCTACAGGGACAAAGAATGAGTCAGGAACTTCAAGGAAGTGATGCAATGGTCGAGGTCGCAAACGCACGCACGAAGGGGCTTGCACTTTTTCGGAAGGACATGGAGAGCCTCGAGGGGGAATTCTCCTATGGAGAGACTGCATACCACCTCCCCGTCTGCTACGCCCTCACGGGGAAGAGGGTATCAAATGCCGATTCCGCCCGGGAGGTCTACAGGGAGACGGGCGAGTCCGTGTTCGTCGCAGGCGAGTGCACTGTTGCGGCCTCGGTCGCGGCAAAGGGGGGGTTCCCCCCTCCTTTCACCGGGTTCATAGGGGACGCCGTGATCCGGAAGCTCGGGTATTCTCTTGTCGACGGGAGCATAGCGGGCCTCGCTCTCGTGACAGGGACGCCGGCCGTTCCCGACCACGTGGTCGCGATCTGCCGCGAGCTCCAGGAGAAACTGATGCTCACGTTCCTGTCCGGCGACGTGGTCCCTGCCCTCGTCGACGCGGGAGTGAAGGTCGGAGTCGAGTTCCGCCTCGTCCCACTCGGGCCTGGACCGATCCATGCGGTGCACCTAACAGACCTCCTCGCCCGTGTCGCGATGATGTTCGGGGGAGTTGCCCCGGGCGATGCGGACCGCCTCGTCCGGTACGCGAATGACCGGACAAAGGTCTTTGCAGCGGTCTTCCCCGGTCTCTCGGACCGCGAAGTCGCATACATCGACGCCCTCAGGTCGCTTGGCGTATCCCTCGTCGCGGTCGGCGATTACGAGGGAGACGGGTGGGTCCCGGCAGAACCGTCCCGTGCCGTCGCGACGGGGATGGCCGAGCGGGGCATCTCGGTCGCCGTGACCGCCATCCCGATCCCGATGCACTGCTCCCCTGCATTCGAGGGGAAGAGCATCAGGAAGGAGGAGATGTACGTGGAGTTCGGAGGCGGGCGTTCGCCCGCGTTCGAGCTCCTCGTGATGCGCGATGAGGGTCAGGTGGTCGACGGCAAAGTCACGCTGATAGGCCCGGATGTCGACCAGCTGCAGGAAGGGAGCGCCGTTCCCCTCGGCATCATCGTCGAGGTGGCCGGGAAGCAGATGCGGAAGGAGTACGAGCCGGTCCTCGAGCGGCGGATCCACAACTTCATCAACTACGGGGAGGGGTCCTGGCACGTCGCACAGCGGGACCTCATCTGGGTGCGCCTCTCGAAGGAGGCTGTCAAAAACGGCGTGAAGATCCGGGACCTGGGGGTCCTCCTTGCCGCCAAGTTCCGGATGGACTTCCCCACGATCATAGACGCCGTCCAGGTAACCCTCATCACGGACCGGGAGCGGGTCCTCGCCGGGAAGCAAAAGGCCGAACTCGTGTATGCCGAGCGGGACAGCAGGATCGCCGGGATGAAGGACTCCGACGTGGATACATTCTACTCGTGCACGCTCTGCCAGACGTTCGCCCCGAACCACGTCTGCATCATCACCCCCGAGCGCCCTGCCCTATGCGGCGCCATCTCATGGCTCGACGGGAAAGTCGCCCACGAGATCTCGCCGGCAGGCGCGAACCAGCCCGTCCCGAAGGGGTCCGCGATCGATGACCTGCGCGGGGAGTTCGAAGGCGTGAACAGTTTCGTCAGGAAGGCCTCCCATGGCGAGGTCGCCCGGTGCTGTCTATACAGCATCATGGAGTCGCCCATGACCTGCTGCGGCTGCTTCGAGTGCATCGCCCTGGTCGTCCCGGAAGCGAACGGCGTACTCGTCGTGAACCGCGAGTACCAGGGGGAGACCCCCGTGGGGATGACGTTCTCCACGCTCGCAGGGACGATCGGCGGCGGCGCCCAGACACCCGGGTTCATCGGGATCTCCAAGAACTTCATCCTGAGCGAACGGTTCATCCAGGCGGATGGGGGGATATCCCGCCTTGTCTGGCTCCCCTCCCTCCTCAAGGAGGAGCTCAGGGACAGGCTCCGCGAGGCCCTGGCTGCCCGGGGGCTTCCGGACCTCTATGAGAAGATAGCCGACGAGACCAGGGCGACCACTCTCGAAGAGCTGGTCGCGTTCCTGGCATCTGTCGACCACCCGGCACTCACCATGCCGCCGCTTCTCTAAGGGGGACTGCCATGACCACGTTGGGACAATGGGAAGGGAGCATCGTGAAGGTGACCATCGGGGCGACTCCTGCGGATGGGGGGACACGCCGGGCGACCTGCACGGTCGGGGGAGACCGCGACCTCCCGCTCCTCGGGGAGCCAGGAAATCTATCCACCATCCCGAAGATCGCCTTCGATGTCTGCGATGACCCGGCGCTCTGGCCCGAAGTCCTCCGCCTGGCCATGGGGGACGAGTTGGGGGACCCCGCAGCGATGGCGGCACGGGCGGAACGGGAGATGGGTGCGGACCTCGTCCGCCTCAACCTGACCAGCACCCGGCGGAAGGGCTTCTCTGACTTTCCGGCGATACGAAAGACCATCGAGGACGTCCTCTCGGCGACCGGCCTGCCCCTGATCATCGAGGGGAGCGCGGACCCGGCGATCGATTCCGAG
>JAPXNX010000167.1:0-2656 GCA_033811795.1 Methanolinea sp.
ACCGGACCAGTCCTCTCCTTTTTTGATCCATTTTTAGGAGAGAATAGGGCCTTATCACTCGATCTGCACCAAGATCTCCCATAGTGAAGGTGTGGCCACGCACATCATTGGAAACGAACGGGAAGTCCGGGGAACCAGGTGCCCTGTTTCCTGTCCGAAAGTATTGCGCTGGTCTTTCTCGAATGCATGACCTTTGCGATCACATTATTCAGTCTTGCGGGCAGGCCTCATATTCCATGTCGATTACTTTATCCTTCAGAATAAGGTTGGGACTACCCTAGCGTCATAGTGAAAAAAAGTCAGAGATAGCGGTTTCTCCGCAGCCAGTCTACCTGCGGCTTTGTGTACCGGTAGGAGATATCGCATTTGTCGTCCTGGAAACTCCAGGGGGTGATGATGAGGGTATCCCCCTCCCTGATCCATGCCCTCTTCTTGATCTTGCCCTTTATCCGTCCCATACGGGTGACCCCGTCGATGCACCGCACCCGGATATGGTTCGAGCCGAGCATCAGTTCGGCAATTGCAAACTGTTCCCTGTTCCGTTTCTTCGGGAGGCGCACCCGGATCGTCTCCACACCCTCCGGGCTCGTCTGGTCAACGACAACCTCCTCTTCCCTGTCAGTCCTTGTATGATTACTAATAGGTCAGCAACTCCACTGGGAACAATTCTCACATCCCCGTGGGTATTCATTGGTCCTCATTGGATATACCAGTGATCATGCGGGGTCTGCATGGAAACCTGCATGGAAAACTACTTTGCCCTGCCTTACACGGCTTCGCCCTGTCCCGGAACCCTCCCTATCACAACCATTATTTTATCCCGGCAAGGATCATTATGCATGGAATACCGGGTATTTTTTACATTTTCGGCCATTTTCATCGTTGCATTTCTTGTCATCTCCGGTTGCACGTCTGTACCCACACCGACAACGATACCGGAAGTAACATCCATTCCCCCTGATGCATCTCCCACGGAGACCGTGGTTACAGAGGTGCCAACCCCGCCGGTCTCTACCCCTACCCCATCGCCCACCCTCCTCTCGAGCGAGGACATCAACCTCCACTTCATCGACGTGGCTTTCGGGAGCGGGAACATCTTCCTCGAACGTCTCCCCCTATCCACAAAGAGGACGACTATCTCCCTGAACGCAGGTCGGGACTCCGACAGGGAGACCGTCGAGGCCTTCATCCTGAAATTCAATGCACTCTCCCAGTCGAACAAGCTCTTCGAGAATACGAAGACCGGTCAGTCCGGCGATATCCGCATCAAGTTCCTCTCGCCTGAAGGGTTGAAGGCAATCGACCTCGGGACAGAGATGGGTTGGCTGAACAGGGAGTTTGTCTGCAACGGGGTGACGTGTGCGAAGGTCAAGGGCTACGATATCTATCTCAACGACCAGATGGAAGAAGACCTGAGGACCCATTACCTCCTGCGTGCCCTCCTCTATACCCTCGGGTTCAAGGGGGATTCGCTCCAGCACCCGGACAGCATCTTTGCCTACCCCGAGAACAATGCAACATCGCTCTCATTTCTCGACGAGAAGGCTGTCCAGGTCATGTACGGTCTTGGAATGGACAATGGGATGACTGTTGACGATGTCAAGAGGGTCCTCTTCTTCAAGTAGGGGTGAAGTGCCACTCACCTGCCAGGGATGTTCTTCCGGACCTGGAGGGGATGGGGGAGACTCCCCTTTTGTCGCTGACGTGGGAGACCTACCCTCATTTGGTATGATTTCATTTGATGAATCTATGAACGCAAGTTATCAGGTGAGTTTATGGAGATGCTTGCCCCGTTCCCGGTGGCGGAAGACCACCATGGTCCCGGAGAGACCTGGGTCGCATATCGCAAACTGGCTCCTGGTGAAAAAAGGGAAATAGCGGAGGTTATCTGTCCTGTTCATGCATCGGGGGCAGGGATCGGCAGATTTATCCCGGCCCCGTCCTGATCCCACTCTATATGAGGTAGACCATGTCAAAAAAGGTGCTTGGGCTCATCGCAAGCCCACGGGGGAAGGAGAGCAACACCCGACGCCTGGTCGAGGCAGTGCTTCAGGGTGCCCGGGCAGAAGGCGCCACAACAGATATTATCGACGTCTATTCGCTTCGCATCGGGTACTGCACTGCATGCGGGACGTGCTATGCTACGGGCGAGTGCACCCTTTCGGATGATTTCCCCGAACTCTTCGAGAAGATGATGGGTGCGGACGGGATAGTGTTAGGGGCTCCAAACTACGTCGATTCGGTTCCAGCACCGATGAAGGCTGTATTCGACAGGATGAGCGATGCCATCCACTGCAGGATGTTCACGGGCAAGTTCGGCTGCTCGGTCTGCACTGCGGGAGGAGGCAACCAGGACAGGATCGTCGAGTACATGAACCACGTCCTCAATGCGTTCGGCGCAATCGCCGTAGGGGGTGTCGGAGTCGCAGTCTCGGGAGACCCGTCGGCCATGGCGGGCGCGGAGAAGGATGCCAGGAAACTGGGAAAAACGCTCGTCGAGGCGATCCGCGGGGAGCACTCGTACCCCGAGCAGGAGGATATCCTCCGCCAGAGGCGGGACCATTTCCGCCAGATGGTCATATTGAACAAGGATAAGTGGCCCCACGAGTACGACTGGTACGTCCGGATGGGCTGGATAAGTGGATAGTAATAGAAC
>JAPXNX010000168.1:0-2635 GCA_033811795.1 Methanolinea sp.
CTCGGTCGTCTTCGTCCAGTGCGTCGGGTCGCGGGACATCCCTGCGGGCAGGCCCTACTGCTCGGGTGTCTGCTGCATGTATGCCATCAAGAACGCGATCCTGCTTCGGGAGAAGTACCCCGGCATCGACGTGACCATCCTCTACATGGACATCAGGGCCTACGGCAAGGGGTACGAGGAGTATTACCAGAGGGCGATCGGGGCGGGCGTGAAGTTCCTCCGCGGGATGCCTGGCGAGATACTCGGGGACGGCGGGTCCCTCCTGGTCCGCGTGGAAAATACCGAGAACGGGGAGATGGTCGAACTCCACCCGGAACTCGTCGTCCTCTCCACCGGGCTTGAGCCGGCCGGGGACGCAGGCGAGATCGCAGGGGTGCTCGGGCTCCCCAGGGAATCGACGGGGTTTTTCCAGGCACTGAACGAGAAGATCGATACCGTGGCAACGATTCGGCCCGGGGTCTACCTCGCGGGAACGGCGGCGGCGCCGCGGGACATCCCGGACTGCGTCGCCCATTCTGGCGCTGCGGCGATGCGTGCGTTCATCGATGCCTCGAGAGACGGTTCCTGCCGATGAAAGCCATCGAGACGATATCCTGGGACGACGCCGTCGGGGCCGTCACGCTGATCGACCAGGCGCGGTTGCCGGGAAGGTACAGGCTCGTCCGTTGCAGGACGGTGGACCGGCTCGTCGCAGCGATCCGGGACCTCGAAGTGCGCGGTGCCCCGGCCCTCGGGATCGCCGGGGCTTACGGCGTCCTCCTCGCCGCGAGGCGCATCCACGAGCGTGACCATGACCTGTTCCTTCGAAGGCTCTCGGGCGAGGCCGAGAAGGTCAGGACAGCGAGGCCGACGGCAGTAAACCTCTCGCTCGGTGTCAGGGTGGTCATGGACGCCGCGGAAAGGGCAGGCTCGGTAAGGGAAGCAAAGGAGAATGCACGGGATGCCGCGATATCCTTTGCCGAGGCGGAGTCGCGGTCCTGCCACGCCATCGGCGGGAACGGGGCTGCACTCCTGCCTGGGGAATGCACCGTGCTGACGCACTGCAACGCGGGGGCGCTCGCCTGCGGGGAATGGGGGACAGCCCTCGGCATCGTCCGCTCGGCGATCGTGCAGGGCAAGGATGTGTCGGTCATCGCATGCGAGACCAGGCCGCTCCTCCAGGGGGCCCGCCTGACGGCATGGGAACTTCAGAGGGACGGAATCCCGGTCACCGTGATCCCGGACTCGGAGGCTGCGTTCCTGATGCAGCGGCAGGAAGTCGACCTCGTCATCGTGGGGGCCGACAGGGTCACGCGGGACGCCGTCTTCAACAAGGTGGGGACGTACATGCACGCGGTCTGCGCCCGGCACCACGGTATCCCGTTCTACGTCGCCGCACCCCTCTCCACGTTCGACCCGGTCCGTGCCTCGCGGGAGGTCACCATCGAGGAGAGGGGGCGGGACGAGGTCGCTTCATGCGGGGGGTCTGTCGTAGTCCCCGAGGGTGTCGGCGTGAAGAACTACGCCTTCGACATTACACCCCATGACCTCGTCAGTGCATTCGTGGCGGATATCGGCATCCTACACCCGCCCCTCGACTGGAAAGAACTGGGAAGAGCCATCAGCCCCGCAGGCACGGTGTAGTGCGATGGCCCTTGCTCCCGTGACCATCGAGGGTGTCGTCTTCCTTGTAGGCGAGATAACCCTCGTCATCATCCTCGGCCTCTTCGTCCTGTCCCTCGTCCTCGTATGGATCTCCATCCTCTCCATCAATACGGGCAGGCTCTTCTTCCCGCGTTTCGTCAAGGCTGGCATGGTGTTCGTCGAGGGTTTCGCAAAGGCGCTCTTCCGGCTCTTCGGCCTCGAGGACAGCGAGGTCCTCACCTTCTTCATCGCGCTGCACAACTCCATGAACAAGCAGAGCTTCGCAGAAGTCCCACCGGAAGAGCGGGCCATCTTCTTCCCCCAGTGCCTGCGGTCCTCCCGGTGCCCAGCCAACCTCTCGCCCGAGGGGATATCCTGCAGGAGCTGCGGTGCCTGCAGCATCGGGCACTGGAGGAAGGTCCTCTCTGCCATGGGTTACCGCGTCTTCATCGTGCCGGGGTCCTCGTTCATCAAGAGAATGGTCAGGGCATACCGTCCAAAGGCCATCATCGGCGTCGGGTGCCTGTCCGAGGTCAAGGACGGGCTCGAGATGGCCGACAAGATGGGGCTCGTCTCGATGGGCGTGGTCACGCAGAAAGACGGGTGCGTGGAGACGTGCGTGGACTGGGAGAAGGTCATGGACGTTGCGACGCTCGGCATAGACCCCGCGAAGGTCCCGCGGGAGGCAAGGGACGCCCCGTTTTTCTCCACGCCATCACAGGAATAGGGCGGAAAGGGAGAACACCACGAGCGAGGCGAACATGGCGTACTTGACGAGGGCGGTCCCCCGCGTCTCCTTGAGGCACTCGGGTGTCCGGCAGGAGAGGACGCGAAGCGCCGTCCAGAGGACCAGCGCGTCGACGACTGCGATCCCCGCGAGGTAGGGAAAGCCCCACCAGAGAAAGGGTACGATGCTTGCGCATATCGCGATCACGAGGAATGCGAAGCCAAGGCGGATGACAGGATACACGCCCACCCGCACGGGGAGTGTCGATGCCCCACCTGCCGCGTC
>JAPXNX010000169.1:0-2604 GCA_033811795.1 Methanolinea sp.
CTCTGACGGTATCCTGATCGGGTCACCGACGTACTTCGCCGATGTCTCCCCGGAGACCAAGTCGCTGATCGACCGTGCAGGGTTTGTTGCGATGGCCAACGGCAATCTTTTTTCCCGCAAGGTGGGTGCTGCTGTAGTCGCTGCACGGCGTGCGGGAGGTATCCACGTATTCGATACCATCAACCACTTCTTTGGCATCAGCAACATGTTCACCGTCGGCTCGACCTACTGGAACATCGGTCTTGGGTTGAACCCGGGGGAGGTGGAAGGGGATACCGAGGGAATGAAGACCATGGAGATGCTCGGAAGGAACATGGCCTGGATCCTCAAAAAGATACAGTCCTGATTTACCGTGATACCTGTCCTGGAGGCTACCCTTCCCTGCCCCCAAGACTCTCCCGCAGCATCATGAAATCCTCGTCGCTTGCGTCAGCCTCGACAAGGACTGGTCCAAAACAGGGCTTGACAAAGGGGATCAGGAGTTTCTTCTTCTTCACTTTGAACCCAAGCGGCATTGGTTTCTTGAGGAGGACAGTAATTCCCCGGATCGTGAAACCTGGTGGTACATAGTACCATTCAGAACTGTTTTCCTTGACATAAGCCTCGACTGCCTCTTCAGTCGTGTCCTTGAGGAGTATCTTTCCCTTTATCCTGTTGACGCAGTGCGGTTCTGGAACCATCCTATCGTGTTAGGTAAGTTCCCCAGATAAGAGGTGTGGTCAGGGCAGGGAATAGCTGAATCTTCTGCATAAGGCCGGTATGCCTTTTGCCAGTATAGTGGTCCCGGCCAATCGAAATCAGGCGGAGACTAGGGGAAGGGCAAAGAGAACGATCTCGAGTGCGATCAAGGCGATGACGATCCACTCGAGGAAATTCCCGTGCTGGACGTTCACTTCGTCAGAGAGCATCCTGTACGTCTCCCGGATCGTCGAGAGCCTGTGGTTGACACTCTGACTCCAGGAGTCGCTCCGGAGAGCCTGGAGCGCAGCGGCATAAACCCGGGCATAGTAGATGTCGTCAGTGACCTTGATCAGGTTGTTGATATCCTCGATTATCTCCGAGACTTCAGCCTGTTCGCTCATCAATTCCTTCATCAGCTTCCGGTAATGGAGGGACTGGATTATCAGCCATTGGCGGTCTGCGTTATTGATGTCGTCGTACATCCTGTCCATCTGGCGGGAAAGTTCCCTGTCGTAAAAGCGGAGCTCGAATACCTGGACCGCGGCAAATTCGATCAACTCGATCAGGTCCATGGGGGGTTCGGGCGAGAAGATGAGAGCTCCACCCCACGAGAGGATCGCCCTCTCGTCTGGATAGTAGGAAAAGGAGTACTGGAGGGTCTCCCTCCGGATCTCCGGGGAGAACATGGCTTTCTCTCCTAGCAGCACGGCGACGGGGTCTATTGATGAGTCCTGCCGATCGGCGAGGTAGATGGTGTAGTCATCGTAGAACTCCGCGTCGACCGGGCGAAAACCGATGTAAATGGAGAGAATACACCGAAGATCTGCGAGTGCCGCATCGAAAGAGGCGGAGAGCCCCCCCTGCCCGTAAAATGCGAGTGCCATCTCCTCGAGGGTTGCAGCCGGTGCATCTATCTCCTCGATATAGAGGCAGAGCGAGAATGCACCGAACTCGTAGATCCGGGCCATCACTGCGAGGGGGAGGAGACCTCGCACCGTCTCGACCGTCATCCCAGGGAGCCGGATCAGGAGTGGGGGCTGGTCGATGGAAATCGACGTCGGTCGGACCCGCTGGAACCGAAAACGCGACGTCGCCATGTTTGCTGCGAGCCCCTGCTCCAGCTTTTCGAGGTCGATCTCCTCGCCGATGTCAAAAATCCTGTAGAACCGGATGCCATACATCGAAGGGCAGGCTCCTTTTTTCTGAGGAGTATGGGCAGCAGGAGACGATAAGCCTTCCAGCAGGTCTCAAATGCCGCGTATACTATCTTCTGGCCCCTGCAACTCCCAGGCTGATATAAAAAAATAGTCCCCGTTTCGTGCATCTTTTGGGGAGAATTTTCCAACGCCCCCCAGTCGTTTGCTGCATGGCAGGCCGTACGTGCTCTCCCGTTACACTACCAGGGAAATCGTTCTCTGCCTCCCGTGCGGTTTTTCTCTTTGGAAATGAATATAACTGGCATGACAGCATTCTTCTGCACCATATCACCCCGATCGTGGCCCTATTGCCTTGCCGCGGGTATCATCATCACCTTCCTTGGCCTGCTCCTCCTCCTCGAGCCCGGTGTCTCACTCCGCCTGGCCCTCTACTCGCTCGGAGCCCTTGCAGTTGTCGTTGCCGCGATCTTCCTGGCCATCGCCGCATCGCTCTCACACGGCGGTGGCTTGCCCTTCTTCCTGCCGCTCGCAATCGGGGTCATGATGATCGTTGTCGCACTTGCCGCTTTTTTCTGGCCCGGTGTCCTCGGCGGGATCCTGGCAACGATAGCCGGTGCTGTGCTCATCGTAGGTGGGCTTGGCACTGCGCTGTCAGGCCTCTTTTCCCACAGTCCTGCCAGCCGGAAGGTGTTCTTCGTCCTTTCCGGGACAATCATCCTCGCCATAGGGCTCCTCGTCGTGCTGCGGTCTGAACTGATTGCCTTGG
>JAPXNX010000170.1:0-2532 GCA_033811795.1 Methanolinea sp.
GATCAGGAGGCGCCCGAGTACCCTCGATGACCTCGCAGCCCAGACGGGCCTGCACCGCCAGGAAGTGATCAAGATGCTCCGTGCCCTATCGTCTGATCCACACCTGATAACACGCAGGGAAGCGAGGGGGACTTTCTACTGCTGGTCCGGAGACTGACTGTCTGGCGTACACCTCCGCGTTCACCGGCGAGGGACTCCCTCACCTTGCACATGCAAGTGCCTTCACCCTTTCTTCTTCCCCTTCGTCTTCTTCTTAACCTTCTTCTCTTCCTTGCTGCTTTCCTTCTTCCTCGAGTAATATTCCCAGGCAACCATGAACGCAATGAGGATGACTGCAACAGGGACGATGTTCAGGGGCAGGTACCCGAGGAGAGGGATCGCAAAGAGGGCTTTCCCGACGACCCAGTCGTCCCTGACGGGCATGATGACCGCCCCGGAAACGGACGAGAGGTACCCCCCCTGGTCGCTGACGAGGTTGTTGTCACCCTTCGTGATATACCCGGCATGAGGGCTCTTTATCCCGGTCTTGACTATGTACCCAACCTCTGGGTCAGCATTCTGCGGCGTGACAACCGTCCCGTCTTCGAGCACAAGGCTGTTATTCCGGATGACAGTTGGGACATATCGGACAGGGGTCGCCTGGCCGCGGTAGAGATTGTAGTATTTGGGGATGTATTCGCCTTCTTCAATTTTGTCCATCGCCCTGTGGATGATCGGGTGGACCCCTTTCGTGATGAACGGGATGTACACCGCGGGATTGGGGGCATCGTTGGGACGGTAGATGAGTACGTCTCCGTAGTCTCCGAACTTCCGGTACCCTGTCTCATTCCCGGTCGTCCACGTCTGGAGTTCGCCGAAACGGTCAGCACTGACCACGAAGACGAGGTCTCCGACGTGCATGTGGGGGACCATGCTCTCTGACTCTATCGTCACGACTGCCGGCCACGTGCCGGAGACGAGGAAAAGGGCAAGCGCTATTCCACCCACCACTGCGGCCACCCAGGCGAGTTCGCGGGCAAGGGAGACCCATGGGTTGGTGCTGTTTAAAAATCTCTGCCAGAGCCCCGGTTTTTTCTCATTTTTTTCTTCGTGCGGCATTCCTGGACCCTGATATGTTTTTTCCCAGGCATGATAAGGAATCGCACCAATGCCGGTTATCCAGCGGTCCGTGGTCTTTTGGCCAGCGCACTTGATCGTGGCTTGGAAGAAGTTTCAGGCTACCCGGTGCAGTAGTGAAAACCCTATATCTGGCACGGCCCATACATGATCGATGCTCGATGCTGCAACCATCGTCCAGCGTTTTCTCCAGACGAGACTGCAGGTGCACCCTGAGGTAGTTCGGTACATCGCTGAAAAGGACGACCCGGGTCTCATAGACCGCATCATCGCGAACGTGCCCGGCGATGCCGTGGTGGTCTCGGTCAGGCATATCCCCGGTTTTTACCAGGACCGTGACGGGAGTCGTTTCCTGACCGACCCCGAGTGCGAGGTGATTAAGGGTGCTGCCGGTACCTCCCGTACAATAGCGAGCATCTCTGATTACATCTCCTATTTCCGTGACAGGTACCAGCGCCTGGGGGAATGCATACGGGCACGGACAGCCCCGATGCCGATCGAGGCATTGAAGAAGGCGTCGCGCTACAGGCAGGAGGCGTGCTCGATCATAGGGCTTGTCGTGGAGAGCAGGACCACGGCAAACGGTCACCGCATGGTGGAGGTGGAGGACCCCACATCCTCCATCCAGGTCCTCTTCCACAAGGACCGCCCCCAGTTCGCCGAGGCAGAGACGCTCGTCCCCGACGAGGTCATCGGCGTCCGGGGGACGCTTTCCGGCGACGGAAGGCTCTTTTTCGCCGAACTACTCTTCCGGCCCGACATCCCTCTCTCCCATGCGCCGTTCCGGAGCGAGAGCCCCGGACAAGCTGTCCTGATCTCTGACGTCCATGTCGGGAGCAACACGTTTCTCGAGGAGACCTGGAACCGCTTTGCCGACTGGCTCTCGGACTCGGATGTCTCCTACCTGCTGGTAGCTGGAGACCTCGTGGACGGGATCGGTGTCTACCCAAACCAGGACCAGGAATTGACTATCAGGAACATTTACGAACAGTATGAGGTGTTCGGGTCGATGCTCCGGGACCTGCCCTCCCGGATAAAGATCGTCATCTCTCCCGGCAACCACGATGTGGTGAGGCAGGCCGAGCCACAGCCAGCAATACCTCCTGAATTCGCCGCAAGTTTCCCAAAAAACTGCATCCTTGTCGAAAACCCCGCAATGGTCAGCCTGCAGGGTGTGCGGGTCCTCATGTACCACGGGCGGTCCCTCGATGACCTCATCAGCATGATCCCGGGGGCGACCTATGAAAAGTCTGCACCCTTGATGGCCGGCATGCTGCAACGGCGCCACCTCGCACCCACGTACGGAAAAAGGACGCCCATTGCAGCCGGGAAAGAGGACCCCCTCGTCATCGACACCATCCCAGAGGTCCTCCATACGGGGCACATCCACATCATGGACGTCTCTGATTACCGGGG